>DASVPS010000112.1:0-11978 GCA_036389555.1 Pyrinomonadaceae bacterium | reverse complement strand
TTTAGCGCGACGTAAAATTTAGCGCGACGTAAAATTTAGCGCGACGTAAAATTTAGCGCGACGCCCCGCCGTTTTCATGTATCCTCGCGCGGCACTCCTCGCGCCGGGTCTCTCCGACTCTCGAACACACGTTGCCGGTGGGCGAAACATGCACGCACGAATTATTCATAACGACCGTTTGCTCGAACTGTCGAAGGCGCGTCTCCCCGCGCTCTCTTCCGCCATGCTCTACGGGCGAGGCGTCTTCACCACGCTCGCCGTGCATCGCGGCCGGCCGTTCCTGTGGCCTGAACACTGGGCGCGTCTCGTCGCGCACGCAGAGCGTTGCGGCGTGCGTCTCGGTCAGTTTGATCAGGAGACGGTAGGGCGCTCGCTCGTCAGGCTGATCGCAGAGAACGAAGTGGAAGAGGGGCGTGCGCGCGTGACGCTGCTCATGCGCGCGGTGCGCGGCGTGTGGCGGGACACGAGCGCGGGCGGACTCGAAACAGACCTCCTGATCATGACGGGCGACGCGCGCCCCGTGCCGGAAGAAGGTCTGGCCTTGACGCTCTCGCCTTACCGTCTCAACACGCTCTCGCCTCTGGCGGGCATCAAGAGCGTTAACTATCTCGAACACGTCATCGCGTGGGAGGAGGCGCACGCGCGCGACTTTCACGAGGCCGTCGTTTCGAACGAACGCGGCGAGATCGCTTCGGCGACGATGGCAAATATATTTTGGGTGACGCGCGGCACGATCCACACGCCCGCGCTCGCCACCGGCGCGCTCGCGGGCACGACGCGCGCCCGCGTCATCGCCCTCGCCGAAGAACTCGCCTTCCCGCTCGTCGAAGGCACGTATGACACTTCAGACCTCGGCGACGCGAACGAAATATTCCTCACCTCGGCCGCGCACGGCGTCGGGCTGGTAACGACCTACGATTTCCACCGCTACACGGTCGCCGCCGGAAGCGTCGCCCTCCGGTTGCACGAAGCGTTCCGGCAACTCACGCTGCACGGGGGAGAAGAGATATAGGAACGAAAAAAGTTTTGCAGGGAGACGCAGAGAGAGAGGGCGTATCGAAGCTTAAACTTCGACACGCCCTCTCTCTCTGCGTCTTACCTTTCATCCCTTGAGAAGGCTCATTACTACTTCTTCGCCAGCACGACGGGCGATTGCTCGGCGGCGCGGATGCGCTCGAAGAAGCTGCGGACGGCCGGATAGTCTGCGGGCGGGATGGTGGCGGCGCGTTGCTTGAACGTGCGCTTGAATTGGAGTTGGCCGTCTTTGACGGCGTAGGAGGTGGAGTAGCTGCCGAAGGCCGTGTCGAGTTTGACGGGGTCTGGCAGTTCGTCCACGTCGAAGCCGGCGGGGAGTTTGACGTTGACCGACTCGCTGTAGGCTTCCGATTCGAGCACGACGGCGTGCTTGCGCGAGACGTTCGTCAGGAAGACAGACTCGCGGCGCGAGAGGATGGCGGGATTGAAGACGAGCAGGCGATCCTGCATGAGTTGGCCGTAGTTCTGGGCGGTGAAGTCCACGTCGAGGGCGAAGCGGCCGTCGGCGTGATTGTCGGAGGGTTCGACCTTGACGATTTTCGCGCCGGTCGCGCCGCGCGTGATCCAGCTCTCGACGACCTTGGCGTATTCGGGGCGCGCGAGGCCGCGGAAGAGGCGACGCTCGCCCACCGCCGACTGTCCGACAGAGCGCTCCTTGACGTTGGCCGTGATCGAACCGTCGGCCGCGAGGTTGATCTCGGCTTCGCGTTCGAGATGATTGGCTTCGGGCGGCGTGACGGGCATCCTCACGAGCGCGCCGTTCGCGCCTGCGGCGATGAGCGCGTAGCTGTTCTGTTCGTGGTCGGGCAGATCGCCTACGGGCGTGTTCTCGTCCGTGGCGTCGAAGATGAGAAGGCGGCCGAGCACTGCGTGCTCGATGACGGTGGGCGCTTTCGTCTCGTCGCTCACGCGGACGGCGATGATGCAGTGGTTGAACTGGCTCGGCGAAGCCCACTCTTCACGCACGAAGGTGGCGTCGCCCGAAAAGATCAAGACCGGGTAAGCCTCTATCTTGAGCGCACGCAGCATGGCGCGCATGAGGTTGGCCTTGTCTTTGCAATCGCCGTAACGCTTGGCGAAAACTTCCGCCGCAGAGTGCGGGCGGAAACGCCCGACGCCGATCTGGATCGAGATGTACTGGATGTCCTGCACGTAGCGGCCGATGGCGCGAATCTTGTCGAGTTCGGTCTTGGCGTTGGCCGTGAGTTCGCGCGCCTTGAGCGCGATGGCGTCGTCGGGCGCGGACTGCGGGTCGCTCAGTTCGCTGTACCAGCGCGACACGTCCGTCCAGGAGGCGAAACTGCGCGCGCCCATGATGGTCGAACCTGTGCCGCCCGCGGCGGGCGTGTAGCTGACGGCGAGGCGCGGGGCGAGGCTCGTCACTTCGGGGCTGGCGACTTCCGGTTCGATGGGCGGGAGGTTGCGCAACTCCCAGGTGTAGCTCGTGCCGTTCACCGTCGGTTGGACTTTCGGATGGTTGAACGTGACGCCCGTTGCGCTCCAGCCCGACGGGAGCGTCAGCGTGTAGCGCGACATGAGCACGGGCAGACGACCCTGAAAACTCCAATCGGTTTGCGGGAACAGGGCGCGCTCCTCAGTGATGATCTGGTAGCCGAAGACCATCCCGGCGTCGGCCTCGTCGCGCGCATCAATGCGCTTGGTGCGGTACTGGTTGTAAACGTCGTTGGAGTCTGAGGCGAAGTCCACGGTTTCGTCTTTGCCGAAGCGTTTGACCTGCCCGTTTGGCCGGATGAGCCACGCGCGTATCTCGCGCACCTTGCCCGTGTCGGTCGCATAACCGGCGACGGCCTGCGCCGATCCTCTGCCCACACGTGTCAGGATGCGCACGGCGAAGGTCGAGACGTTGACGATCTTGCCGTCGTCGCTGATGGTCGTCTGCCCTTCGTCGTGGAGCACGACGGCGGGCACGTCTCTGGCGTAGGGCGGAGCGGACGCGGCGGCGGCCTGCGTGAGCCACGCCGGGGCTTCGTCGCCCACGGGAGCGGCGAAGGCGGACGCGCTAAACAGGAGGACGAGCGCAGCGCAGAGTCCTAACGTGCGGGTGGACATTCGTGTGGGCATTTCTTTCAAACCTCAATTTCCCTGATAAGCCGGGCGGCGTAAATTTAAGCCGCTTCAAATTTTGCCGGGCGCGCTCAGTTCGACGGCGTTCCGGTGGTGGAAGCAGTCGCGGCGGCCTGTTTGAGCGTGATCGTGTGGTTGTCTCTCTTGTGCAACTCGTCGAAGAGCGTTTTCAGTTGGCTGTAAGCGGCGACGGGGAACAGCATGCCGGTCGAGGTGCCGAAGAAAAATTTGCGATTGTAGATGAGCGTGCGCCCGTCTTTCGTGACGGCGAGTTTGACATCGTACTTGCTGGTGTCGCCCGCGTTGATGCCCATGGGCGCATCGGCGTTGTCGAGCGCGTAACCGGCGGGCAGTTCGATGGTCACGTTGTCCTGCTCCGACCAGGGGTAGTTGAAATAGACGCTGTTGTGCCGCTGGGTCGTCGGGAAGAGCGGGTTCGCGCCGCGCTGGAAGAAGGCCGGTTGCAGGAACAGACGCTTGCCCGTGCGCTGCGCATAGCCGGGCACGCGGACGCGGTAGGCATAGACGAAGGGCTTGACGGGATCGGTCACGTTCTCGACTTGCACGTCGGACACTTCGGCCGTGCTCATCTTGGCCTTGATCTGGCTACGCAGAGTCGCTTCGCGCTGCGCGGGCGTGTCGTCGTCGTTGTACTCCTTCTTGTCCTTGCCGAGATGCCCCGTGTATTCGATGCGCACCTCGCCTTCGAGCGTGCCCTCGGCGTCGAGTTTGAGTTTCGCCGTGCGCTTCTCCAGAGACTTTTCGGCCGGCGAGAGCGGCGTCTGCACGAAGGTCGGCTCTTTCGGGTCGGTGATGAGCGCGTCCTGCGATTCCGCCTGCCACGTCAACATCCCGAAAGGCATGTACATCTCCGCCGGGTTGAAGAACCGCCACGAATCGTTCACCTTCACGGCGATGACGACCATGCTCATGAAGTAATAGTCGGCGAAGCCGGGGTCGAAGAAGATGTCGCTGCGGTCGGCCATGATGGCCGGGCGCGCCTCGAAACCGGCGGCGATGGCGAGCGCGGCGAAGAGAGCGCCGATGTCTTTGTAGCGTCCCTCCATCTTCTTGAGCGTGCCCGAAGGCGACTCGTCTTTGAGTTTGAGGCGCACCTCGGCGGGCAGGTTCAGGGCGTCGTCGTCAAGATTCTTGATCTTGGTGCGGCAGAATTCGTAGAGGCGTTCGAGTTTCTGTTCGGGCGTCGCGGCGTCGCCGATGATCTCGGCCGACTTCTTGCGCACGTCGTCGTTGACCTTCATCTCTGATTTGAAGGCTTCGTACATGAGCTTGCCGAAGTTGCGCCAGTACACCTGCGGGACGATGTTCTTCTCCGCCGTGTAGTAGAGCAGCATCCACTTGCGCACCTCGTCTTCGGGCGGCATCCGCGGCTCCTCGTGGTAGGCAGGCACGTTCGACACCGACGTGGTGTAGAAGCCGTTCTTGTCCTTCTCGAACTTCGGCACCGTCATGTGGAACGGTTGATAGCGCAGCGACGACGCGCCGATGATGTTCGATGAGGGCTTGAGATAATAGGTGACGTTCTGGATGGGGATGTCGCGTTGAAAATAGAGCCGCGTGCGGTCGGCCGAACTGCCCGGATAAACTTCGCGCCAGCGATACTCGATGATCGCGCCCGGCTCGACGCTCGGCATGGCGAAGGTCTTGGCTCTCAGTTTCAGGTCGCCCGCCTTGGCGATGGTCTTCTCGAAAATGTCTTCCTTCTTCAGTTCGACTATCTGCCCGTCAGCCTTGATGGTGCGCCCGGCCACGTCTTTGATCCGGGCGTTCAGGCGGAACGGGACGATGTCGATTTTGCTCTGCGATTCGCGCCCGCGCTCGGTGAAGATTTTGATGCGGATGTAGTTGGTGAAGACGAGGTCGGCCTCGGCATCGTCAACGCGCACTTCCCAGAAGATGGCTTCGGCGTCGGCGTCCTTCTCCACGATGGGCGCTTTGAGCGCGAGGTGCGCCGGGTCAATCGGCTTCCAATCCTGATCGCCGAAGGCGAAGGCGGGCGCGGCGGCGACCAACAGGAGCAGCGAAAAACACACGTGGGGCAAGAGACGCGGGCGTTTAAACATGGCGGGACGAGCCTTTCAGTTTTGGATTGGGTGGTGCCCGGCGCGCCGGGCGAAACTTCGGGCGAAACTTGAAGACAAACCTGCTCGGACGAGTGAGAGGCTAATTGAGAGCTGTTCGGGTCAGCCGAGGGATAGTAACGTAAGTGAACAGCCGCGCACAAGCCTTTATCCGAGATTTCGGAGGGGCGGGACGCGAAAATCTTCGCAGTGCTTTAGGTCGTAATCGTTGTCCGCGTTTGCGTTGAATTGTCGGCCGGAGAGCGCGCCGCGCCGGGCGAAGTGGGTCGGAGACGGCGCGGCGCGTGCGTTCGCGGCCGCCCCGCCCTCCTGTGCTATAATTTGCGCCTCTTTACACGCACTATCCGACAGAATTTTGCGCGTTTATATTTCCCTCAGGAGGATTGGAGTTTATGGCGACCGAACTCAAACGCGGAGGCGCGTCCGGCAGTAAAATCGAAGAACTGCTCGGCACTGACGCACGCACGCTGCTCGACTACACCTCGCAGACCATCCCCAAAGCTCAACTGCAACTGCCCGGCCCCGATTTCGTGGATCGCATCTGGGCGGCCTCCGACCGCAGCCCGCGCGTCCTGCGTTCGCTCCAGACGCTTTTCGACAACGGGCGTCTGGCGGGCACGGGCTATCTCTCGATCCTGCCGGTTGATCAGGGCATAGAGCACTCCGCCGGTTCCAGCTTCGCGCCTAACCCAATGTACTTCGACCCGGAAAACATCGTGCGCCTCGCCATCGAGGGCGGCTGCAACGCCGTCGCCTCGACTTTCGGCGTGCTCGGCGTCGTCGCGCGCCGCTACGCGCACAAGATTCCGTTCATCGTCAAGGTCAATCACAACGAACTGCTGACCTACCCGAACCGCTTCGATCAGGTGCTCTTCGGCACGGTGGATCAGGCGCACGACATGGGCGCGGTCGCCATCGGCGCGACCATCTATTTCGCCTCCGAAGAATCCACGCGCCAGATCACGGAGATCAGCGAAGCCTTCGCCTACGCGCACGAACTCGGCATGGCGACCATCCTCTGGTGCTACCTGCGCAACAACAAATTCAAGACCGGGGGCGGCGACATGCACACGGCGGCCGATCTGACGGGGCAGGCCAATCACCTCGGCGTCACCATTCAGGCCGACATCATCAAGCAAAAGCTGCCCGAACGGAATGGCGGCTACAACGCGCTCAACATGGAAGGCTCCTCTTACGGCAAGACGAGCAAGAAGATTTATGAGGAACTCACCACCGACAACCCGATTGACCTCGTGCGCTATCAAGTCGCCAACTGCTATATGGGACGTTGCGGCCTGATCAATTCGGGCGGCGAGTCGAAGGGTCAGACCGACTTGCAAGAGGCCGTCCGCACCGCCGTCATCAACAAGCGCGGCGGCGGCATGGGACTCATCTCCGGCCGCAAAGCCTTCCAGCGCCCTCTGGAAGAAGGCGTGGCGCTCCTGAACGCCATTCAGGACGTGTATCTCTCCGAAGAGATCACGGTTGCGTAAAAAAATGATGAATGCGGAACGATGAACGAGAAGGCAGGAGTCGGAAAACAGAAGACAGGAGTCGGAATTCAGAATTCAGACCGACGCATGCTTTATTCTGACTCCTGTCTTCCGAATTCTGTTTTCCGTCCTGTCATGCATCATTCATCGCCGCGCCTTCAACGTTAATTGTTTTCCTCCCCGATGGTCGAAGCAGCACCGCAAAAAACGTCTACCGACACGGAACTCCTCCACGCCATCGCGCGCGGGGATGAATCCGCGCTGGCCGCGCTATATGACCGTTACAATTCCATCCTCTTAGGTCTTCTGCTCCGTATATTGCACAGCCGCGTCGAGGCGGAAGACGTTTTACAGGAAGTTTTCCTGCAAATCTGGCAGCGCGCAGCCAATTTCGACGATGCGCGCGGGCGCGCTTTTACGTGGATGGTGACGCTCGCGCGCTCGCGCGCCATTGATCGCCTGCGCTCGCTGCAATCGCGCCAGCGCGCCGACGACACGGCCTTGCGCGATGCGCCGGAGACGGTCGGCGACGCCAGCGTCGACGCCTATCAGGCCGAGCAGCGCGAGATCGTCCGCGCCGCGCTCGCGGAGATTCCCGAAGAGCAACGCCGCGCTCTGTTGCTCGCATACTTTGAAGGGCTGACCCAATCGGAGATCGCCGCGCGGCTCGGTCAACCGCTCGGCACGGTCAAGACGCGAATGCGCAGCGGCATGAGCAAGCTGCGCGATCTGTTAGGCGAGAAGATGGGAAGGGGCGCGGGCTTAAATTTTTAAGGCTCGCCGCATCCGGGTTTTCGATGAAGCACGAAGACTACAAAGAGATGATCGCGCTCGACGCGCTCGACGCACTCGACGCACTCGACGGGGGCGACGAAGCGCGGCGTGCCCTCGACGCGCATCTCGCCGACTGTGCCGAATGCCGCACGGAACTAAAAGCCCTGCGCGCGGCGGCGGCCGCTCTCGCCTACGCCGCCGCGCCGCAAACGCCCGCGCCCGAACTCCGCGCGCGCATTCTGACAAGCATCAAATCACAGTCGCAAGACGCACGCCGCGCGCCCTCGAACGGTGCGGCCACAGAGGCGGCGCACACTTCCCCTGTCAGTTCATTCGACGAATTCCAGCAGCGACGCGAGGCGCGCGAGGTCAGGATCGGACGCCGCGCCTTAATGTTCGGTTCGCTGGCCGCTTCCCTCGCCGTCGCCGCGCTCCTCATCACGCTCGCGCTCATCTGGCAGCGCAACGCACGGCTGCAAACCGAACTCGCGCGGCTCTCCGAAACCGTCAATCAGACGCAACAGGAACTCGCACGCACGCGCGCCGACCGCGAACTGCTCGCCGCTCCCGCAGCCCACACCGCCACGCTCGCCGGCACGAAAATGGCCGCGCGGGCGCACGCGCGCCTGACCTTCGACGCGCGCACCGGACGCGCCATGCTGATGGCCGCAGACCTCCCACCCGCGCCCGCGGGCAAGGCTTATCAACTCTGGTTCATCGCCGAAGGCAAGCCGCCCATGCCCGGCAGCGTCTTCCAGCCCGACGCGCGCGGCCACGCCGAAATGTACGAGAATATCCCGCCCGAAGGCCGCACCGCCGCCGTCTTCGCCATCACCCTCGAACCTGCCGGCGGTGTCAGCGCGCCCACCGGCGAGATATACCTGAAAAGTTCCGCCTCCTGATCGACGCGCGTCCGGCAGCCGAATCGCTTTCAACAATCCCGGCCGCACGGAAAGACCGGCAGCGGCAAATCAACGCCGCGCGAAAAACTTGCTATAGTATTTCCGGCTGCGCTGGCGCGCGAAATTTCAAGGGATGAGAGGGACGGACAGTGGCTGACAAAAAACGCTCTGATAACGATGCCGTGATGAACACGATCACCGACGAGACCGGACAATTCGACGCGCGATTTCTCCTCTGGCGAACCTTCTGCGCCGAACACGACGTGCCCGTCGAAACTCTCCCCAGCGACCTCACCGGCGACATCCGCGACAAGTGGAACGAATTGAAAGACAGCAAGCTGAAATAAGGGATGAGGGCGGAGGGATGAGGGATGAATAAAGAAAAGCACTCAACGTAAATGAGTGCTTTCCTGCTTCATCCCTCATCCCTCCGCCCTCATCCCTTCAGAAGTGTCTTCCCGGCGTGTAGACGCCCGTGAGGAAGGGGTTGGTGAGTCGCTCGTGGCCGATGGTGGTGTCGGGTCCGTGGCCGGAGTAGACCGTAACGTCGTCGCCGAGCGGGACGATCTTGTTCAGGAGCGAATCCATCAACTGCTTGTAAGAGCCGCCCGGCAAATCCGTCCGCCCGATTGAACCCGCGAACAGGCAATCGCCCACAAACACTTTGCGCTCGCTCTTCTCGAACAGGACGACGTGGCCGGACGTGTGTCCGGGGCAATGCAGCACCCGAAACGCGAGCGTGCCCACCTCGTAATTTTCCCCGTCCGTCCAGTAACGATCCACTGCGGGCGGCGCGGCATAGTCGAACCCGAGCGCCGGCCACTGCGAGCGCGGGATGCCGATCCACGCGGGCTGTTCGGGCAACTGCCGGTAGAGCGGTTCGTCCGCCGCGTGCAGGATAATTTCGGCGCGCGGGCGCAAACGCTTGAGCGCCTCGACTCCCCCGACGTGATCCATGTGCGCGTGCGTCAGCGCGATGGCCTGCAAGTCGAGGCCATGCCGTTCTATCGCGCCCACGATTTCGGCGGCGTCATCGCCCGGATCGACGCACACGGCACGCCGCGTCTCCTCGCAACCCAGTATGCGCGTCTGCTGTTGAAAGGCCGTAACGGTGAGTGTTTCGATAATCATCCAGAGCACCCGCGAGACATAAATTGACCGTAACATTGCATCTAAAGAAAGTATAAACTGCCCCCGAAGAATCTACTAACAGACGAATTTTCGACAAGAGGTTTTTAAGACGCATGCCACTCAGTAAGAAATCAACTTCGCTCGCCGGAGTGCTCGACGAGTTGACGGCCGAAGGCGCGCCGGAGTTGACCGAACATTTACAGAACAACGATCTGCGCTGCTACGCCTGCGGCCACCGCTGCCTGATCCGTGAAGGCAAGCGCGGCATCTGCAAGGTGCGTTTCAACGAGGGCGGGCGTTTGCTCGTGCCTGCGAACTACGTCGCCGCGCTCGCCTGCGACCCGACGGAGAAGAAGCCTTTCTTCCACGCACTGCCCGGCTCCGACACGCTCACCTTCGGCATGCTCGGCTGCGACCTGCACTGCGGCTATTGCCAGAACTGGCTGACGAGCCAAGCGCTGCGCGACGATGCGGCGGGGACACAGCCGCAAATCGTCTCGGCGGATCGTTTGGTCGCGCTGGCGAAGGCTTACGGGGCTTCGATGGTGGGGTCGAGTTATAACGAACCGTTGATTACGGCGGAGTGGGCGGTTGAAGTTTTCAGGCGTGCGAAGCCCGAAGGGTTCAAGACGGCGTTCATCTCGAACGGCAACGCGACGCCGCAGGTGTTGGACTACCTCAGGCCGTGGACGGATTGCTACAAGATCGATTTGAAGTCCATGAGCGACCGCAACTACCGGCAACTCGGCGGCGTGGTGGACAACATTCTGGAGACCGTGCGGATGGTGCATGAGCGCGGCTTCTGGTCTGAGATCGTGACGCTCCTGATCCCCGGCTTCAATGATTCAGAGGACGAGATCAAACGCGCGGCCGCGTTTATCGCCGGCGTGTCGCCCGACATTCCGTGGCACGTCACGGCGTTTCATCAGGACTACCACATGCAGGACAACGCCAACACGACGGCCGAACAACTCATACGCGCCTGCGAGTTGGGACGCGCGGCGGGCTTGCGTTTCGTCTATGCGGGAAACCTGCCGGGACGTGTCGGCCGCTACGAAAACACTTATTGCCCCACGTGCGACGAACTTTTGATCGAACGCTACGGCTACATCATCAAACAGATGAAGGTGACGCGCGAAGGGAAGTGCCCCGCGTGCGCGACAGGGATTCCGGGCGTGTGGGCTTGAGCGAATAACCGGGCGGAATAATTATGAGGAACGCGGAAGAAGTCCGCCGCCCGCATGCTAAGTTGGCACGCGGGCGGCGGACTTCTTCCATGTCATTACCTCATCCCCTTACCTTTAAGGCGTTTTCATGACAGGCGTGCCGTGGTGGAAGACCGCCACCCACTTCCCGCCGCGGTTGACCCAGATCGACGAGGCGCGCTCTTCCATAGGCTTGCCATCCGGCCCCGGCCCTTTGACCATGTAAGTCACGAGCGTCGCATCGGCGTCAAACTTTATCTCTTTGAAATCGCTCAACGCGAGGTTGGTGAAATCGAACTTCTTGACCGCGGCCAGCGTTCCCGCTTTGTCATAGACGCCCGTCGGTTCGACCTCCACCTGATCTTCGGCCAGACCGGCCGCGAAGGTGTCCCAATCCTTCCGCTTGAGCGCCTCCCAGAGTTGTTTCTCTTTGGCAATCGGATCGTCGGCCGCGCCGCCAGCCGGTGTCGCGGGCGCGTTTGTGTTCGCCGCGTTCGTGTTCACCGCGCTGCTCGCCGGTTTGGAAGTTTCCGCCGTCGGTGGGCTGGCCGGAGTTTCCGTCACCGGGCAGTCCTGATGATAGACCGCCAGCCATTCCCCACCGCGTTTGACCCAGGCGGTGCTGGCGCGCAGCGCGCCGGGCGGGATCGGCTGGCCGCCGGACGTGCCCTTGGCATCAACCGTATAAGTGACGACCACGGCGTCCGCGTCCAGCACGACGGTCTTCCAGTCGGAGAGATTAATTTCGGTCGGGGCAAAATTTTTCACGCCGTTAAGCGTCCCGGCCTTGTCGCCCACGACATCGCTTGAGATGTAGACGTGATCGCTTGATAGCATTTTTCCAAACGCTTCGTACTCTCTATTTTTCAGCGCGTCCCAAAGCTGTTTCTCTTTGGCCGTGATCTCGGCGGCGATTGCCCCGCTGGAAGCCGACAGATTGGCATTGGCATTAGCGTTGGCGGGAGCAACCGCGTTGCTGTTGCCGGCGGCCGGGTTGTTGCCGTTAGGGGCAACCGTGCAACCCGACGCGCACAGAATGAGCGATGACAGAACGGCGGCCAGTCCTGTCACCGTCAAAAATCGTTTCATAAGATAGACTCCTCTGAATAAGCGAATGTGTGTAGCCGGAGGCGAGGCGGCGGCCAAAGAGCAACGTGCTTCTATGCCAATTCGCGCGCAGAGTCAACAGGAAAGAAGTAAATCGTAAATCGTGAATCGTGAATCGTGAATCGTGAATCGTAAATCGTGAAT
>DASVPS010000111.1:0-12233 GCA_036389555.1 Pyrinomonadaceae bacterium | reverse complement strand
CTCCTCGTGCAGGGGCGCATCGAAGACATCCTGCGCGTCAAGACCGAGGTCGGCATCGAGATCAAGGCCGACTTCAAGTTGAGCGACACAGACCTCGAATCGGGCGATCTGGAATTGTTCGAGGCGATGGTCTTGCGCGGCTCGAACCTCGTCGGGCGCACGCTGAAGGGCACTAAATTTCGTGAGCGCTACGGCCTCACGGCGCTCGCCATCAACCGCCACGGCGTCGCGCTGCTGTCGAAACTGAGCATGGTTTCCTTGCGCTTCGGCGACGTGCTGCTCGTGCAGGGCAGACGCGAGAGCGTCGAGCACCTTGCGACGGAAGGGAATCTGCTGCTCCTCGAAGACGTGTCCGAGCGGCGCGGGCGCGTGGCGAAAAGACCTTGGGCGCTCTTGGCCTTCGCGGTGTTTCTGATCTTCTCCATCTTCCCTCCGTTCGGCGTCCCGCTGTCGGTGGCCGTGCTGTTCGGCGTGCTCATCCTGCTCGCTTCGCGCGCGGTACGCACGCAGGAGGTGTACGGCATGATCGACTTCCGGCTCATCGTCCTCATCGCGGGGATGATCAGCTTCGGCACAGCGATGGAGAAAAGCGGCGCGGACACATACCTCGCTGGTCAGATCGTCAACTCGGTCGGCGGCTTCGGCCCCTATGCGGTGATGGGCGGCTTCATTCTCCTGACCATTGCCCTGACGCAGCCGATGTCGAATCAGGCCGCCGCGCTCGTCGTCCTGCCCGTCGCCATCCAGACCGCCACGCAACTCGGCTTGAACCCGCGCGCCTTCGCCGTCGCCGTCACCTACGCCGCATCCTGCTCATTCCTCACGCCGCTCGAACCGGCCTGCGTCCTCATCTACACGCCGGGGCGCTACCGCTTCTTCGACTTCGTCAAGATCGGCTCGCTTCTCACGGTCGCCGTCTTCATCATCATCATGTGGCTCGTGCCGCTGCGCTGGCCGCTCAAGTGAAGTCTAGGGGGCAAAGGGGGAAAGTGAAGAACGTGTTGCGTTCGGCTTATATTTCACCCGTGCGGCCTTTTCAGCTTTTGCGTTTTTACCTTCGCCTTGTATAATTCGCGGGCTTCAGAATAGGGCACTACGAACAAGGGAAGCTCTCGCGTAAGTTAATTCTCATTAATCCAAATTCAACGAACTTATATGCCCAACATCGATAGATGGAAGTCTCCTCGTCGCCGCCGCGCGCCCGTGCCGGAGCGGCCGAAGCCTCTGCGCACGCTGGCCGCGGGCGTCATGCAGATGGCGCGCGCCGCATTCGCAGAGCCGTACAGCCTCGTCGTCGAACGCACGGAGATCAAATTGCGCCGCCTGCCGCACGCGCTCGACGGACTGCGCATCGTCCAACTCTCGGACATCCACCACAGCCCCTTCACGGGGCGCGCGCAGGTGGAGCGCGCCGTCGAGTTAGCCAACAGCCTCCAGCCCGACATCATCGCCCTGACGGGCGACTACGTCTCGCACGAACGCGAGTACGCCGCGCCATGCGCCGAGATGCTCGGACGCCTCCGCGCGCGTTGCGGCGTCTACGCAGTGCTCGGCAACCACGACCACTGGACTGACGCCCCGCTCATCACAGACCTCTTTCGCGCCGAAGGCATCCGCGTCCTCGTCAACGAAGGCATGCGCTTCGAGCACCCGCAACACAGGGGCGCGTCCTTCTGGCTCGCGGGCGTGGACGACACGATGGTCGGCCTCGAAGACCTCCCGCTCGCGCTCGCCGGTTCGAGCGCGGACGAGTTGAAACTCCTGCTCGCGCACAATCCCATCGTGCTGCGCCGCGCGGCGCGCGCCGGCGTAGACCTCGTGCTGAGCGGCCACACGCACGGCGGGCAAGTCACGCTGCGCACGGAACGTTCCGCTTCGGGACGGCCGCGCCGACGCCTGCTTCGCGGTCTGGGACGACGAGGCCATACGCAAATTTACGTCACGCGCGGCCTCGGCACCGTCGTCCTGCCCGTACGCTACGGCTGCCTGCCGGAAGTTTCTCTGCTCGAACTTCGCTGCGCTCAGTAAAAGTGATGAGTGATGAGTGATGAGTGATGAGTAAAAAACTCCTGCTCATCACTCATCACTCATCACTCATCACTTAAAATATGTCTTCTCGTATCTTAACCCTGCCGAATTTCCTCACCGTCCTGCGGATGATGATGATTCCGGTATTCGTCTCGCTCCTTTTTTACCAGAGGTTCGGGTGGGCGCTCGCCGTCTTCGTCATCGCCGGGCTGACGGACGGCCTCGACGGCCTCCTCGCACGCGCGCTCAAGCAAAAATCCGACCTCGGGCGCATACTCGACCCCATCGCAGACAAACTCCTGCTCGTCACGGCCTTCATCGTCCTCTCGATGCGCGCCATTTTGCCCCTGCCGCTGCCGCGCCATTTCCCCGTGCCCTTCTGGGTCACGGCGGCCGTCATCAGCCGAGACATCTTCATCATCGTCGGCGCGGCGGCCATCTACATCGTCAACGGTTTTCGGGATTTTCGCCCCTCCATGCTCGGTAAAATCAACACGGTCATCCAAATCTGCGCCATCTGCGCCATCCTCATCGCCGCGCAGTTTCCCAACATCAGCGGCTACCTGCCCACCGTCTACACCACCGTCTTCGCCGCCGCGCTCTTCTCCGGCGTCCACTACATTTTTCACGCCTCCCGTATCATGAACGAAGGCAAAATTGACCGGGAAGCCTCCGAAAACGACTGATAACTTAAGAAATAATAAGCCTTAGCCGCTCCCTTCGCGTTTCGGGCAACGCGGCGGGAATTTTCGCAATCAAAAGTTGACAACGCGAGACTCAGATATTATATTAACGTTGCATTCAACCTGTACCTTTACTATCTGAGATTCGATAAATCAGAGTCCGCGGGGCGGCATGAAGAGGCCGGGCGGGCATGTGAGCCGGAGAGGCGGGGCAGTTAAACAACATCTGGAGAGTGAAAAGATGAGCAAGATAATCGGTATTGACTTGGGCACGACCAATTCGGTGGTGGCCGTGATGGAAAACGGCGAGCCGACCGTCATCACCAACTCGGAAGGCGGGCGCACGACGCCCTCTGTGGTCGCCTTTACGAAGGACGGCAATCGTCTGGTCGGTCAGGTGGCGAAGCGTCAAGCCGTCACCAACCCGGAGAACACGATCTATTCGATCAAGCGTTTCATGGGGCGCGGTTTCGACGAAGTGACGGAAGAGAAAAAGCAGGTTCCCTATCAGGTGCAGCCCGCGGGCAACCGCGACGTGCGCATCAATGCGGGCGGCAAAGAGTACACGCCGCCTGAGATTTCCGCGCTCATCCTGCAAAAGATGAAACAGTCTGCGGAAGACTATCTGGGGCAGAAAGTTGACAAAGCCGTCATCACCGTCCCGGCCTACTTCAACGACGCGCAGCGGCAGGCGACGAAAGACGCGGGCAAGATCGCCGGTCTCGAAGTGATGCGCATCGTCAACGAGCCGACGGCCGCCGCGCTCGCCTACGGTCTCGACAAGAAGAAGGAAGAGGTCATCGCCGTCTTCGACTTCGGCGGCGGCACGTTCGACATCTCCATCCTCGAAGTCGGCGAAGGCGTCGTCGAGGTGAAATCGACGAACGGCGACACGCACCTCGGCGGCGACGACATCGACGAGCGGCTGATGGAATGGATCACGGAAGAGTTCAAACGCGATCAGGGAATTGATCTGTCGAACGACAAGATGGCCTTGCAGCGCCTGAAAGAGGCGGCGGAGAAGGCCAAGATCGAACTCTCAAGCGCGATGGAGACGGAGATCAACCTGCCCTTCATCACGGCCGACGCTTCCGGGCCGAAGCACCTCGTGATGAAGTTGACGCGCGCGAAGTTCGAGCAGTTGATCGATCCGATCCTGCAGCGGCTTCGCAAGCCCGTGGAAGACGCCATCGCCGACGCGAAGAAGGCCATCAAGACGGACGTTCCTTTCGACGCGACCAAAGTTAACGAAGTGGTGCTCGTCGGCGGCTCGACCCGCATCCCGAAGGTGCAGGAGATCGTCAAGAGCATTTTCGGCAAAGAGCCGAACAAGTCTGTGAACCCGGACGAAGTGGTCGCCATCGGCGCGGCCGTGCAGGCGGGCGTGCTGTCGGGTGAGAAGACGGACATCCTGCTGCTCGACGTGACGCCTCTCAGCCTCGGCATAGAAACGCTCGGCGGGGTCTTCACGAAACTCATCGAGCGCAACACGACGATCCCGACGCGGAAGTCGGAAGTATTCTCGACCGCGTCAGACAATCAAACTTCGGTGGAAGTTCACGTACTGCAGGGCGAGCGGCCGATGGCCGGAGACAACCGCACGCTCGGCAAATTCCACTTGGTCGGGATTCCGCCCGCGCCGCGCGGCATGCCGCAGGTCGAGGTGACGTTCGACATAGACGCCAACGGCATCGTTAAGGTGTCGGCGATGGACATGGGCACGAAGCGCGTGCAGGACATCACCATCACGGCCTCTTCCGGTCTCTCGAAAGAGGAGATCGACCGCATGATGCGCGAGGCCGAATCGCACTCGGCCGAAGACGTCAAGAAGCGCGAAGAGATCGAGGCGCGCAACCGTCTCGACGGATTGACGTATCAAGTTGAGAAGACCTTCAGCGAGAACAAGGAGAAGCTCGACGCCGATTCGACCACGCAACTTGAAACCGCGCTGGCCGACGCGAAGAAAGCTGTCGAAGAGGGCGGCGCGGAGCGCATGAACGACGCCTTCAACAACCTGCAAACCGCTTCGCACAAACTCGCCGAAGCGCTCTACCAGCAGACCGCACAGTCTGCGGGCGCTGAAGGGGGCGAACAGGCATCCGCCGCGGGCGCATCCTCCGGCGGCCAGACGAGCGGCAGCGGCGGCGATGACAACGTCATCGATGCCGAATACGTTGACGTGGACGAGAACAAGTAAGCCCATTGCGGAATGCGGATTGCGGATTGCGGATTGAAAAGCAGTTTGTCTTTTAATCCGCATTCCGCATTCCGCATTCCGCAATTCTAAGTGATGGCAAAAGAAGATTTCTACAAAGTGCTGGGCGTCGAGCGCAAGGCGAAGCCGGAGGAGATCAAGAAGGCGTACCGCAGGCTGGCGAGGAAGTATCACCCGGACGTGAATCCGGGCGATAAGTCTGCGGAGGAACGCTTCAAGTTGATCACGGAGGCGCACGACGTGCTCTCCGACCCGAAGAAGCGCAACGTCTACGACAGGTTCGGCCAATACTCGGACAATCTGGCCGATGCGGCGGCGCGCGGCGCGGAGCCGGGCGGCGCGGGTCGCGGTGCGCCCTTCGACTTCACGGGCTTCGATTGGGGCAACGCCACGCCCGGCGGCGCGGGAAACGCGGGCGGCAGTTCGAGTTTCCGGGACATCTTCGCGGACTTGTTCGGCGGCAGCGGCGCGGGCGCGAAGGCCGAGCGCGAGCCGCCGCGCCCGATGCCGCAGCGCGGCGCAGACATAGAGATGCCGCTTGCGCTCTCTTTCGAAGAGGCCGTGACCGGCATGACCACGAACATCACGGTCAAACGCTCCGAGCAGTGTTCGCGCTGCAACGGCGCGGGCGACACAGGCGGCACACCCGTCACCTGTCCGACCTGCAAGGGCGCGGGGCAGGTGCAACGCGCGGGCGGGCGCATGCGTTTCGCGCAGGAGTGTCCCGATTGCAACGGCGCGGGCAAACGTCGCCCGCCGTGTTCGCTCTGTCACGGCAAGGGGGTCGTGCCGAAGACGGAGAGCGTGAAGGTGAGAATCCCTGCGGGCGTCGACACAGGCTCGCGCGTGCGTATTCCGGGCAAGGGCGAGGGCGGGCGGCTCGGCGCGCCGCCGGGCGATCTCTTCATCATCACGAACGTCGGCCGCCACACGCACTTCACGCGAAAAGGGGACAACATCTACGTGACGATCCCCGTCACGGTGCCCGAAGCCGCGCTCGGCGCGAAGATCGAAGTGCCCACGGTCGAGGGCAAGGCGCAACTCAGGATTCCGCCGGGCACGCAGTCCGGCCAGAAGTTTCGCCTGCGCGAACGCGGCGTACCCAGCTTGCGCAACCCGCAGGCGCGCGGCGACCAGTTCGTCGAAGTGCAGGTCATCTTCCCCAAAGTGATCTCGGAAGAGACTAAGGAACTACTCAAACGCTACGCGCAACTTAACGAAGAGAACCCGCGCGTGGCGATGGGGCTGGAATAACTAAGTAGTCAGAAGTCAGAATACAGGAGTCAGAATAAGACAAGCTGTTAGCTTCTGATTCCTGAATTCTGATTCCTGAATTCTGTTTTTATGAAACGCAACAAGAGTCGCACCTACACGATCAGCGCGGTGGCCGAGCAGTACGGGCTGCACCAGCAGACTCTGCGTCTCTACGAACGCGAGGGACTCATCAAGCCTTCGCGCTCGGACGGCAACACGCGCCTCTACACCGATGCCGACCTCGAACGCCTCGAAGTGATCCTGTCGCTCACGCGCGACCTCGGCGTCAATCTCGCGGGCGTCGAAATCATCCTCAACATGCGCGAAAAGATGGACGCGATGCAGCGCGAATTCGAGCGCTTCTTCTCCTATCTGCAAGCGCACGCCGAGGAGTTTGCGTCGTTCACGGACGCGCCGCCGCCGGACGCGGGCGCGCTCGTCCCCGTGCGCCGCACGAACATCCTGCTCCAACAACGCCGCCGCACCACTTCGCGTAGTTGATAGCCCGGCCGCGTCTGTGTGGAATCAGCGTGCGTGGAAAACCTGCCGGGCAAGGTTTCGCGTGTGAGGCGTGGACGTTTATAAGTTAGTTCGGGATGTCCCTTAGTCACACAGGGATGTGCAATAGTCGCTATTGCACATCCCTGTGTGACTTTAGGAGGTTGCAAACTAACTAATGAACGTCCCTTACTGACTTCGGGAGGTTCCAAACTAAGTTAGGAACGTCCCGAACTCACTAACGAAACCTCCCACAGTCGCTACAAAACGTCCGTAACTAACTTCGGGAGGTTGCCAGGCGACTTTTGCACGTCCGTGAGCGGCAGGGGAAGCGTCGCCTACGGCCGTGGGGGTGCGTGTTAAACTATCTCTCCAAAGGGTTAACGGTTCAGTTTGAAATTGAATCAGGAAACCAGCAAGCGGGCGATTGTCTCGACGATCTTCCCTATATCCTGCGGTTTGCGTAAAAACTCATTCGCCCCGGCGCGCCGCGCATCCCCTCTACATTCACTGGCGGACAGCATGATGATCGGCGTCCTCTTGCGATGCGCAAGGCCGCGCGCTCTCTGCGTCAATTCCAGCCCGGTGACGTGCGGCAGTTCGTTATCTAACAGCAGCAGATCAAAGTGTGCTTCACTCGCAATCAGGAGCGCAGCGACACAGCCGTCGGCGCACGTCTCCACCCACCAGCCTTCTGCTTCCAAAGTCTCTCTGACGGCATCGGAGACAAACTTGCTATCTTCGACTAAGAGGATGTGAGGCATAAGGATGGAGCAAAACGCGGGGCTTGGCTTATCTTGTTACCACAAGCCCCGCGTGCCTCCGCCCTGTTTGTGAGTCAGGCAGAGGCAAGGTGAAGATGCTCAAGTCGGGCGCGGTCTGGTAAGATGGCGCGCGTTCAGTCATTGAAAACCAGCGACGGTCATGCGTAGCTCAACCTCAACCTCTAAAGAGTGAATGAGCATCGCCGTTCGAGTTGAGAGGTTCACACTCACGGCGACCACGTTACGCAAAAGCATTCTATCTGTATTCACAGATAAGAGCAAGTATCATCTTGTGTTCTCTATCTCTATAGGGGGTGACTCCTGATGGGGAAGAGAGCGCGGATGAAGCAGGAACGCTTAGCCGAAAAACTTTTACAGATTCGGAATGCGTTTGGCCTTTCTCAAAGTGACATGTTGAGACGGTTGGGATTTGAGCAGATTATTGATTACAAAAGAATCTCAGAGTTCGAGTTAGGAAAGAACGAACCGCCTCTAGCCATTCTCTTGAAGTATGCGCGCGTCGCGGGTGTCTGTGTGGATGTGCTGATTGATGATGAGTTAGACCTACCTGCGAAGCTACCAGCCAAGCCGAAACACTCTCCCCGTTGATCTTGAATCGCCCCCTAAGTTGAAATTAGGGCACAATCCGGCTATCTCGCTACTTGCCCTTTTTATTTGTACGCGGATAGAATCCCTCAGCGCGCACGGCGCATCTACAGTACTCAACCCGGCCCTAAACACCTTTCGCCCCACATCTCTGTAAGTGAGGACAACTCATGGACTTCATTGACCAACTGAAAGCTCTTGCGGGCAAGGTTCCTGCACTCTGCGACATCCTTCAAACCGAAGAGGCTACCAAGAACGCGCTTGTGATGCCTTTCATACGCATTCTAGGCTACGACATCTTCGACCCACTGGAGGTTGTTCCCGAATTCATCGCTGATGTTGGGATTAAGAAGGGCGAGAAGGTGGATTATGCCATTAAGAAAGATGGCAAGATCATCATGCTCTTCGAATGCAAGCATTGCGGCGCTGACCTCAGCATCAAGCACGCCTCCCAACTCTTCCGATACTTCTCCGTCACAGAAGCGCGCGTCGGGGTGCTTACCAACGGTGTCGTCTACCGCTTCTTCACTGATCTTGAAGCACCTAACAAGATGGATGACAAGCCGTTCTTAGAAGTTAACATGCTCGATCTCAACGACGCAGTGGTGGCCGAACTCAAGAAATTGAGCAAACCCGCCTTTAACATCGACGCTCTGATGACGGCGGCAGGTGAACTCAAATACATGCGGGCGATAAAGAAACTGCTCGCCGAGCAAATGGAGAACCCGTCTGATGAATTCGTGAGATTCTGCGCCTCCAAAGTGTTCGAGGGGACACTCACTCCGAGTCGGCGCGAATATTTCCACGGCCTTACCAAACGAGGATTCACACAACTTGTCAGTGAGCGGATAAACGAGAGGCTAAAGACTGCACTAACCGGAGACATGATAAGCATCAATGACGAGGAATCGGAGAGTGAAGATCAAATTGTGACCACCGCAGAAGAGTTGGAAGGATTTTATCTCATCAAATCACTTCTCCGAGACGTGGTTGATCCGGCCAGGATAGGCCACCGCGACACGCAAAGCTATATGGGCATTCTCCTCGATGACAACAACCGGAAGCCCATAGCACGGCTCCACTTCAATCGTGCTCGGAAATACTTGGGCGTGTTCGACGAGAACAGGAAAGAAGAGAGGGTGACTATCGAATCTCTCAATGACATCTTTAAGCATGCCGACAAAATTCGCCGCGTCTTCGCGTTTTATGAGCGTGAGAAAGCAGAGGCAAAGACTGGAGAAGAGAGCGAAGCCACACCTAACCAGACAGAAATGTGAAATGAGTTAATGGAGTGCGACTCAAAACGGTTTTGAGTCGCGTTCTAAATAAGTGACCCTTCCATCCGGCTTTCGTATCCAGATAGAAATAGGGGCGACGCTTTGAACGGGAATTGTCTCTCCAGTAGTCATGTGTACGGCGGCTCACATTCCAGCATTAGGCGTTTTTACTGGTAGTTCACTGTTTTTAAACAAGACTGTGAACCATAGAGGACGGCTGTGCGCAAGACTGTGAACCGTGGAGGACGGTTGTGTGAATGTATAGAAGCACGTCCTTAAATTTATCTCAGTCTTTGTTCCTCTAGTTATCTGGTATGTAGATTGCAACCTACTTCTAAGTAAGAGGACGCAAAATGGGCAGAAACCACACTCCCACCCTCAATGCCTGTTAGCGGAGATTGCTAGGTGCAGACTGCTCGTTGTCCTGAAATGAAAGTCCTCGCTTAAAGGAGGCCATGCCATGCCACGCATAGCAGATTATGCCGTCATCACCGACGGGAAGTTCGCCATCCAGACAGGTGGAGACATCGACAAAGACTTCGACTTTACGTTGGAAAGTGGAGTGCATCTCGGCTCCCGCTCGATCTTGGCGTTCGTACTGTTTGCGACTAGTGCAGCGAACAGTCTCAAGTTTGAAGTCAAGATCAACGGGACAGCGCAACTTAGCTACACAGTCACCGGATTTCGAACCAATACTCTTCATGAAGTAATCGACGCAAATGTGCTCAAAGCCGGTAGCAACAATATTGCGTTTCGCATTACAGGAGGGTCAGGTGCGCTGGAATTCGGAGACACCGTGCTGCTTTACCAGAGGGATATTTAGTTTGAAGTTTAGGCGGTCACATCGGGGGTTATCTTTGATGTGATGCTTAGTATTCGTGAAGGCACTAGAATCACTGGTTATAGCCGCATAGCGAGAATGATTACCCCCGCCGGTGCCTAACACTCATTCAACCCTCCCCCTCAATCACATCACACTCCCATCCGGCTTTCGTGTCCAGAGAGAAACAGGGGCGACGCTTTAACGGGCTTCGCCTTTTTTATTGACACTCGCGCCGCGCCCTTATATCTTCTCTGCGCTTTATCTCTCACAAACTTCCGTTAGTCTCACGTCCACTTAAAAGGCTGTCTGAAATGAGCGCGAAGAAAAGCAGTAAGAAATAACAAGTCCCTCACCGGAGTTGCATGTCGCCAAAGGTGCGGTGATGAAGTGCAGCGCGAATCCTCACCCCGGCGTATGACTCACGACGCCGATTGGAGATGTAATCATGAAAAAATTACTCGCCGTGGCTTTGCTGTTAGTCGCTTTCTCTTATTCGGCTGCGCAGACGGATGAGGTTTACATTGCCATCGTTAGACAGGCTATCGCTTACGCGGAAAAAGGCGACTATGACCGCGCCCTCGCCGAATTCGACAAGGCCATCCAGAGTGCCCCCCAACGGATAACCGCCTACGGCCAGCGGGGCGTTCTTTACTTTAAGAAAGGCGACTTTAACCGCGCAATTGCCGACTTCGATAAGGCCATCCAAATAGACCCTCAATTTGCGGTTGCCTACTACAGTCGAGGCAGTGCTTACTTAAGCAAAGGCGACTACGAACGCGCTCTAGCCGACTTCGACAGGGCTATAGAGCTAGACCCTCAATATGCGTTTGCCTATAATGACCGGGGCAATATTTACGCCAGGAAAGGCGACCTCGACCGCGCGATTGCCGACTTCGACAGAGTCATCAAGCTAAATCCTCAAAATGCGGTTGCCTACTACAATCGCGGCAATGCTTACTCCAACAAAGGCGACTACAAGCGCGCGCTGGCCGATTATTCAGAGGCCATCAAGCTCAACCCTCAAGATGCGGATGCTTACATCAATCGGGGCGGTGCCTACTTAGGCAAAGGCGACTACCCGCGCGCGATTGCCGATAGCAACAAGGCCATCCAACTAAGTCCTCAAGAGGCTGGTGCCTACATTAATCGGGGTATTGCTTACTCCAACAAAGGCGATTACAAGCGCGCGATTGCCGACTACTCAGAGGCCGTCAAGCTCAACCCTCAAGAGGCTAGTGCCTACTACAATCGGGGCATTGCTTACCACTACAGAGGCGACTACAAGCGCGCGCTGGCCGACTATGCAGAGGCCATCCGACTCAAACCTGATTACACACTGGCATATAAAAGCAGGGCAAAGGCATATGAAGCAATTGGCGATAAGGCCAAAGCACGAGCAGACAATGCTCAGGTCTTAAAACTGGAGAGGCAGGCGAGGAAGCCGTAATATTCGAGCAATCTACTACCTCACCAAAACTCACCTCAATAGTCTCCCCTCCACCCTCCCATCCGGCTTTCGTGTCCAGATAGAAATAGAGGCGACGCTCTGGATCAGGCGTCGCCTTTTTTATTGACACTCGGCGGTGGGCTTGGGATGTGTTTCTCCTCAAGGCTGTGGTTAAGGTCTTCTAGGGTTTCACTTTTAGTTCAAACACGTCGCGCCCGCTGAAGTCTGTGGGGTACTGGCGCTGCCGGGCGATCCTGAGCGCCAGCGCTTCGTATGACTCCATCCCGCTGTGGGGCTGTTGCACCACGGCTTGAATTACGCGCCCGCGCTCGACGCGCAACAGGACTTTCACAATTCGTCCCTTCCGTGTGTCGGGGGGGGCGACCCTTCCGGTCTTCGCCTCGTCCTTTTTGGCTGGGGCTGAAGCATTTTGCAGCTTCGGATGTTTGTCCGCCCGTGCTGCCCTTTTTGCGAAGTTAGGGTCAGGAGACTTGAATGGCTGCTCCCGCGCGGAGGTCTCTGCGGTCTCGGGCTGGCCGGCGTTTGACATGCTCTCTTTGGTTGTTTCTGAAGAGCGAGCGATCTCTGTGGTCGCCGCGGGAGTGGCAACTCCGGGGGCGTTGGCGAGTGGCGCGACG
>DASVPS010000110.1:0-3428 GCA_036389555.1 Pyrinomonadaceae bacterium | reverse complement strand
CATAAAACGCCCTCCCGCGGAGTTTATTAACAACTCCGCAAAAAATTTCCGACTTGCTGGAATGAGAGAATCGGCGCGCTCGTCAGAGAAACGGGAGCATATAACCGGCGGGGGCTGTATTCAACTGTTTTTGTGGGTAATTAAAAGCTAAAACAATCAGCGACCTCATCGTTGGCAGGTGGAGACACTAACTTCTGATTTGAAATTTTATCCAGCGGCTACCCGATGAATTTATAGCCGAAGCCGATAGGTTTAGTTATGATTACGGTATGAGGGGATAACTTATGTCTGAAACATCTTTGATTAAACGCTCTGAGGATATTCTCGGCGGCACGCCGGTTTTCGCCGGGACTCGTGTGCCGGTGCAGACGTTATTCGATTATCTGGAAGGTGGCGACAGCCTCGACGAGTTTCTGGATGATTTTCCGGCTGTCAGCAGGGAACATGCCATCAAAGTTCTCGCAAAGATGAAAGACCCTCACCCCACGAATTTATAGCCGAGGCCGTGGACGGTGAGGATGAACTGCGGGTAGTGTGGGTTGGGTTCTAACTTCTGCCGGAGCCACGCGATGTGTACGTCCACGGTGCGCGTCGAAGGCATGGCGTTGTAGCCCCAGACTTCGTTCAACAACTCGTCGCGCGAGATGGTCGCGCCGCGGTGCTCTACGAGGTAGCGCAGCAATTTGAACTCGCGCGCGGAGAGTTCCAGCGGCACGCCGTCGCGTGTGACTTCGGCGCGGCGGAAGTCTGCGCGAATCACGCCGAAGCCGTACACGTCCGTCGCCGCCGCGGTATCGCCCGCCGCGACCGCAGCCTGCGGCACGCGCCGGAGCAGGGCTTCGATGCGCGCGAGGAGTTCCATCATCTCGAAGGGTTTGGTCACGTAGTCGTCCGCGCCGATCTTGAGGCCGACCACCTTGTCCACCACCTGCCCGCGCGCCGTCAGCATGATGACGGGCACTTGTGCGCCGCGCTGGCGCAGGTCGCGGCACACGTCGAAGCCGTTTTTGCGCGGCAAGCCCACGTCGAGGATGATGAGGTCGAAAGTTTCCGCGAGGGCGCGCGCCAGTCCGGTCTCGCCGTCCGTCGCCGTCTCGACCGCGAAGCCTTCGCTCAAGAGGCGGTCGGTCAGGGTCATCAACAGCCCCGGCTCATCTTCGATGAGCAGAATACGCCCGCTCATACGTCGCCCCGCCCGTCCGGTTTGCCGTTGCCGTTTTCCGTCGCGGCGGGCAGGTGAATCGTGAACGCGCTGCCGCGCCCCAACTCGCTCTCGACCGAGACGCGCCCGCCCTGTGCCTCCACGATCTGCTTGACCAGACTCAAGCCCAACCCGTTGCCGTGAATCTGCGCGGCGACCACCTCGCGCCCGCGATAAAACGGCTCGAAGATGTGCGGCAGATCGTCCGGCGCGATCCCGCCCCCGCGATCCTCAACCCTGATGCGCAATTCCTGTCCTCTGCCGCGCGCCCCGCCGCCCTCCTGCGCACGCGCAGACAATTTCACCCAACGGCTCTCGCCGCCATATTTCAGAGCGTTCGAGAGTAAGTTTTGCAGCGAACGGCCGAGGGCGGAAGCGTCCGCCATGACGGGCGGCAGATCAGACGGCACGTCGCGCTCGACCTCAAAGGCAGGCTCACCGGCCTGTGCGCCCGCGCGACACGCGGCGAGCGCGCCGTCGATCAAGCTGCCGACCGCGACGGGCGCGAGTTCAAATTCGCGCCGCCCAGACTGCGCGCCCGCAAACTCCAACACCTGCTCGACCGTCTCCGCCAGACGCCGCCCCTCTTTATGAATGACCTCGCCATAACGTCGCACCTGTTGGCGGTCGTCAATCACGCCGTCGGCCAGATTCTCGCCCGCCGAACAGATCACTGCGAGCGGCGTGCGCAGTTCGTGCGTGACGCCCGCGACGAACTCCACTTGCCGCCGCGCGAGACTTTGCGCGCGATGCGTCGAGACGAAAATGAGCGCGACGCTTCCACCGAGCAACAGCAGGATACCGAAGCTGACGAGCAGGCTCCGCCGCCGCGCCCGCCCGACCGCCGCATCGAGCGACCCTGCGACGTGCGTCACGACGAGTTGCCAACTGCCCTGCTGCGCAGCGGGCAGCCTGAAGCGGCGCGTCTCCACCTCGCTCGTACGGCTCTCCAGAACGCGCAACGCGAATTTCTTACCGCGCGCGCCCGGCGTCGCCCCCGGCGCGGCCGTCTCCTGTTCCTCGCGCACGCGCCGCGAAATAAAGGCCGGGAGGAACGCATCCATCTCGTCGAAGCGAATTTGAAAAATGTCCGCGCGCGCATCGCCCGGCACAGGCACGGAGTCTTCTGCGGACACGCCGCCATCCGGCGTCGCGGATTGATAGATGATCTTTCGCGGGTCGTCGCGGTCAACCACCGCGATGCGGTAATCGAGTTTGTCGCCGCTCGCAAAATAGCGTCGGGCGAGCGCAGGCCACAGTTCGCGTTTGATGTAATCGAGGTCGAGCGTGACGACGACGTAGGTGGAGAGCGGCGAGTAGTTGGTCAGCACGAGCCGTCTCTCTTTCCCCGGCGCGGTCGTTTCTTCCGGGCGGTCGGAGGCGGCATCGGCGTGTGCGGTTTCGTCCGGGACGACGGGGATGATGACGGCCGGAATTTCCTGATCGACGTTCGGTTGCGGTGTGTAGAGTTCAGCCCCGATGGCTGCGCGCGGCGGAAGCAACTCGCGCGCTGCGCGCAGCCCTTGAGTTTCCGCGAAGCGACGCCTGAGCGCGCCGAACCCTGTAGGCCACGCCGCGCCCGCCGTAAACTGTCGCGCCCCCCGGTCGAAGCGCGCGAGTTGCGGTTCGCGCCCCGCGTCGCTTCCGTCAACGACGTAGATGTCGCCGACGAGTTCGGGGTGCGGCGCGGTCGCGCGCCATTGCTCGACGCGCGCCCCGTAAGCGTCGCCGTCTCGCGCGCGCCATGAGTTCGCGTCCAGTTTCAAATTGAAATAGATGCGCCCGAGTTCGCGGTCGAAGTCCTGCGTGAAGCGCGCCGCGCCCGCGCTGAGCGTGCCCTGCATGCGCTCGCGCTCGGCCGCGCTCACCTGCCCGAGCCAGCGATACTGCAACGCCGCCAGCACGCCGAGCAGCACGACGAGCGACGCCGCCAGCACGAGCAGCAACAGCGATGGTTGACGCTTGATGAAACTGCCTCTCACGCCTGCAATGTAGCATAGCCCGCGCGGCCTGAAACGCGGCGCGAACAAGATTTTACATTCTTAACATACGCGGTTGTGTGACCCGGTTCGATGGACAGCCCGCCGCCCATGATTGATTATAATCATATTCGTTCGACACGATTTTCATATCTTAAGGAGATGACCGAATGACAGGTGACAGGGAAGCTGAGAAATCTTATTCGACGAAGGAAGTCGTCGCCAAACTCCGGCGTCTGGCCGACGCT
>DASVPS010000109.1:0-81896 GCA_036389555.1 Pyrinomonadaceae bacterium | reverse complement strand
CGCCGCGCGTGTCTCCCGCGCGGCGGCCTCGTTTATAGATTGAAGGCTGAAACTGCACGGCGACCGGCTTCACCTGGAGCGGAGACGGCGACGGGTAAAAGTTTTCTTGACAGCCCGACATGATGGGCGTATAGAGCGTCTTGCCCCGTGTCGCATTCCCGTTGACGTATCGCTCACCGATTACGTCAGCCTCACGCTTTCTGATGAGTTTCACAAAAAGTGCCTCTCACCATTGAGCACATTCTTTTCTTCCGCCACAGCCAAGCATGGAGAAAGTAAGATGAGCCATAAACTAACCGCATTCCAAAAAACCTTCCTGACCGTTACCCTCATATCTGTTTCTTGCCTGACCCTCCTTGTCTCAAACTATTCAGCCACTAGGGGGAGCAGTATCCAAGAAAACAGACCTCAAATAATCAATCGAACATCGGGGTTTCAACTCTCAAGCCTGACCGAGAAAGACGGCGACTACGTCATGTTGCTGAAAAATAATTACAGCAAAAATATCAACGGATACATTATTGGAATCGGCTCGAGCGGAAAAGTGTCGGTAGACCTTACCATTGGTAGTCACCTCATAATTCCAAGGGGCGTTGCGGAAGAACGTATCCCAATCTCTAACCTGCGAGATTCTTCTCAAGGAGGCATGCTACACCGGAGTATTACGATATTGGCGGTGCTGTTTGAAGATGGAACGAGCGAGGGCGAAGCTCTGGCGATTGCGGAAATTAAAGAAAGGCGTGCCGGGACAAAAATACAACTGAAACGAATACTCTCCGTCATTCAAGGTTCATTATCTTCCCGCGTTTCGATGAAACCGACCACTATTGGACGCCTTAAGGAACAGATCATCTCTCTTTCAGAAGAGGCAGAAGATACTACGTCCACACATGCCAAAAAGGGTTTTCGCAGTGCGAAAGAAGATGCCCTGATGAGGCTACAAAATCTCGAACAAAGTGACATCGGATTACAGGAAGGTCTGACCCGACTCAAGAACGACATCGAAAAGAGAATAGCCCGTCTTTAAATTCCTCGGCACACAATAATAATTATCGCTTGCTGGGAAGACCGTCCGCCAAAGAGTATCGACACCTCACTCGACCTCAAACACACATTTGGGAGGACATATGAAAAGAATCGCGCTCATAGTAATAGCAACCTCAGCCTGCCTAGCCGCCACAGTTAAAGTCATTGAGGCTCAGTCATGCGTAAAGTACGAGCAAAATGGCGGTGAATATTACAATTTGAACTGTGGAATTTTTACTTGCACCATCACAAAAAAACTGTGGTGGAACATTTACTGGCACAGTGCATCTGGAGTTGTCACTACGACTAGTATCAGGTACGAGACAAGCGGAACAGGCTATAAAAATATCAAAACATGCGACCCATTATTCCATACTCCAGTTATAACCATGGTTAACGGAGCTGGTGTATGGGAACAGAGAGTCGTAAGCCAGACTGAAAAGCAAGAGGGAGGCGGTGCATTTTGCGTATGGACGGCAGATCGATATTTTTCAGAAGTAGCCAATTGCTTCTGCGGCACTTCTGAGGAGCAAAACCGGTGTACTGACCAAGGTGGTCGTTGGGACGACCAGCAATGCCGTTGCGTCATTGAGTCCAGCGGGGGTGTACTTTGCACGACACCGGGGTGGGATGGAAGTTGCCCGCCCGGCACATATCCTGACGCCTTCGGTATGTGCTGCACTGCCCTCGCCAGCGGCGAAGGTGACCTGTGTCCCGCCCCGCCCGAATCTTACCAGTGCGGGACGATCCTGCCGATGACGAATTGCCCCTACACCATCTACGGCTTCGGCTCCTGCTACTCGCCCATACTCATTGATGTCTCAGGCGACGGCTTCCGCCTCACCGATGCTCGGCGCGGCGTGTGCTTCGACCTCGACGGCAACCCCGACCACCTGACCGAACAAGTCTCGTGGACTGCGCCGGAGTCCGACGATGCATGGCTCGCCTTAGACCGCAACCGCAACGGGGTGATAGATAGCGGGCGGGAACTGTTCGGCAACCTGACCCTGCAACCGGCCTCGGCTACAGGTAACGGCTTTATCGCGCTCGCCCAATACGATAAGGCACAGAACGGCGGGAACGCGGACGGCGTGATCGACTCGCGCGACGGATTCTTTCCAGTGTTGCGTCTGTGGCAGGACAGCAATCACAATGGCGTGTCGGAAGCGTGGGAGTTGCACACGTTGCCCGAACTCGGTGTAGCGGCCTTGCATTTGGACTACAGGGAATCGAAACGCACCGATGAGTATGGCAACGCATTCCGCTACCGGGCGAAAGTGGACGACGCGAAAGGCGCACGGGTCAATCGCTGGGCGTGGGACGTGTTCCTCGTCTCCGCGCCCTGAGCGGGGTAGATTGTAGCCTGCCAAGAACGCAAGTAAGGCCGCCGCGCGTGTCTCCCGCGCGGCGGCCTCGTTATAAAGTTAAAGGGGGCATTGTACGGCGACCCGGCGACAGCGTGCAGAGCGGGGTGATGAGTAAAAGTTTTCTTGACAATCACAGGGGGTAGGCATATAGAGCGTGCTGTTGCCCCCGTATTCTGTTGACGAATCGTCCGTCAGTTACGTCAGGCTTGCAACTCGCTATATGAAGTTAAGCAATAAACTAAATCACCATTTAGGGAGAATTCAATGTCCAAGTACAAAATATTATCTCGACAGGGGCAGACTTTTCTCATTATTACTTTTGTCATAATTTTCATAGTGGCTTTGGGTGTAAGTGGATGGTCGTCAGGCCGTAAATACCAGCAAAGCGATAAAGTACATTTAGCCCGCAAAACTCACGCTCTTAGCATATTTAGCGCAACCATAAATGAGGATAGTATCAAACTAGCACTGAAAAATGAGTCCGACAAAAAAATTAACGGCTTTCAGATAACAGTAAATGAATTAAGGGTGCAGGTTGAGTTTCTCGACGCTGATGAACCTGCTCGACAAGTGCTTCATCCCGGAGCAATTTACGAACAATGGTATCAATTTCACCCCACTTCTAAAACACCGGAGATTTCAATACAAGCAGTAGTTTTTGAAGATGGTAGTAGCGATGGCGACACAAATATGATCAGGGAAATTAAAGAAACCCGTCTAGGACAAAAAATGCAGTTACAGCACTTCATTCCATCACTAAAAAAGGCTCTCAAAGCACCTGATGCAGACACAATTGCTGTACTAGATAGACTGGAGTCAGAAATACTATCTCTCGAAGAAAACCAAAGCGATAACCTTTCCGGCAATATTAAGCTAGGTATACATAATGAAAAAACCCGCATACTTGGCATGATCCAGCAACTCAGGCGGACACAACAAACACGCGGTTCAGTGCAAATCAAGAAAGTGCTGGTTGATTTTCAAGAGAAGGCAGAGAAAAAACAATCAAAACTCTGAAATCTATAACGTTTAAGGGCGGCGATGGCAGGTCTTAAGAACTGCTATCAACCAAACACTGGTCGAGTTTTCAGGAGGCCACCTTTTGAAGAGAATAGTAATTGTATTTCTTATGCTGTTGTTCTACCCAACTAATATTAAGGGTACTACGTGCCGATACAGTAGTTGGGATTTTCCTGAAGCATCTTATGGTACATGTTCAACTGAGGTTCCTCTTTATAAACGAGTTACTTATCGGGTGTTGTGGTCACTTAATGGAACAAGCTCAAGTAAATATACATTTCCCCGCGTAGCAGGTTACGGTGCTTGTACAACTCTTGAGGAGTGTTGGCCGGTATTCCACACGCCGTTTCATTACCGCGAAGCAGCTTATTGCGGAGACGTTTTCGCCCAAACGGTAGCTAATCAGTATGTAGGTTCTTTTGACCCTGCTCGGAATTCTCACTGCTATGCGAACCCATCAAACACACAACGATTTGATTGCGTAAGCGAGGAGTGGGAAACCAACATCCGTCATGGGCAATGTCCAACTGAAATTGGTAGTATTGGTTGTACGACGCCAGGCTTTGACGGCAGTTGTCCGCCCGGCACATCCTCTGATAGCTACGGCATGTGTTGCACTGTCCTCGCCGGAGGAGGCGAAAGCTGCCCCGACCCGCCCGAGTCTTTCCAGGCCGGCCACATCCTGCCTGAGACCGATTGCCCCTACACTATTTATGACTTCGCCACCCGCTACTCGCCCATCCTCATTGATGTCGCGGGCGACGGCTTCCGCCTGACGGGCGCGGCGGAGGGCGTGCGCTTCGACCTCGACGGCAACCCCGACCACCTGACCGAACAGGTCTCCTGGACTGCGCCGGAGTCCGACGATGCGTGGCTCGCCTTAGACCGCAACCGCAACGGTGTGATCGACAGCGGGCGGGAACTATTCGGCAACCTGACCCTGCAACCGGCGTCGGCCACCGGCAACGGCTTTATCGCGCTCGCCCAGTATGACAAGACACAGAACGGGGGCAACGCGGACGGCGTGATCGACTGGCGCGACGGGTTCTTCCCGCTGCTGCGTTTGTGGCAGGACAGGAACCACAACGGCGTGTCGGAAGCGTGGGAGTTGCACACCTTGCCCGAACTCGGTGTAGCGGCCTTGCATCTGGACTACAGGGAGTCGAAGCGGACGGACGAGTACGGCAACGAGTTCCGCTACCGGGCGAAAGTGGAAGACGCGAAAGGCACGCGGGTCAACCGCTGGGCGTGGGACGTGTTCCTCGTCGCCGCGCCCTGAGCGGGGTTGATTGCAGCCTACCAAAGAACGCAAGTAAGGCCGCCGCGCGCGTCTCCCGCGTGAGCGGCCTTAACTGTTTTGCCGCGCGCGGGGCAGTTCAGGGACGCGCCCGACGCACCCTTTATGGCACCCGCCGCTGGCGCGGAAGTGTCTCCACTGTCTTGTGTTTACGAGAGTATGCCTTTATCATAGCGCGTTGCCTAAGTAGTCCGGCTGCGCCACGCTGTCGGTTGAGCCGTGCGACGATCTTGCAGGACGGCCGGGCGCGGAAATGTTCGGCGGTTTTCCCAAACTTCAAGCATCTAAGACGGGGCGGGAAATTAACTCTCGGAGGACGAAAGTCTAGTGTTTAGCGATCAATTTCGCCGTAATGAATCGGTGAGAGGCAAATTCAGCGGGGTGCGCAGTTCGACGCTGCTGTCGAATTTATCGAACGCGGCGTGGAAGGTGTTCCAATCCGTCAACCGTGCTTTGCCGGAAGGCGAGGCGATTCGCCCGCAGTGGGCGCCGGGGCCGCTCCTGAAATCTTACGAGAAAACCGCGCCGCCGCTCGGCTTCCCGCGCGAGACCGATTCCCTGTGCCCGACCTGCGTCAAGGAAGTGCGCGAGGCCGTCATCAGCGGCCAGACGCCGCTCGAAACCCTGATGCACGAGCATCCGGGCGAAATCAAAGCGCAGATCGTCGAAGAGGACGGCCGCATCCTGATGCGTAAGACGTGCGCTAAACACGGCGAGTTCGTGGACGTGATGGCGACGAGCCCCGATTTCCTGCGGCGCATCGAATCTCTCTTCTACGGGCGCGATTTTCGCGCGGCCGAAGACGCGCACGTCCATCGCCACGGCACGTCCGACATCAAGTTCGGGCGCGGCGCGGTGTTGACCGTAGACCTGACCAATCGCTGCAACATGATGTGCAACCCGTGCTTCATGGATGCCAACCAGGTTGGCTACGTCCACGAGCCGACGTTTGAAGACACGAAAGCCATACTCGACCGCGCCGTCTCTTTCAAACCGAAGCGACAGGTCATCATTCTCTTCTCCGGCGGCGAGCCAACGCTCTCGCCCTACTACCTCGAAGCCGTCGCCTACGCACGGAAGATCGGCTTCTATCGCATCCTTGCCGCCACGAACGGCATACGCTTTGCCGAAGACATAGAGTTCTGCAAACAGGCGAAAGAGGCCGGGCAGCACGGCGTCTATCTGCAATTCGACGGCGTGAGCGAGGAGAAGAACAAGCACCGAGGCGTCGGCAATCTCTTCGACGTGAAGCAGAAGGCCATCGAAAACCTGGCCGAGGTCGGCATCAAGGTGACGCTCGTCACCACCATCGTCAACACTGTAAACAACGATGCCATCGGCCAGATCGTCGAGTTCGCCGCAAAGAACATAGACAAGATTCAGACCATCGCCTTCCAGCCCGTCTCCTTCACGGGGCGCGATGAAGACGTGCCCGACGATGTGCGTATCCAGCAGCGTTACACGCTCGCCGACATGGCGACCGACTTGGAGAAACAACTCGGCGGCGATCTGAAAGCGCAGCGCGATTGGTTCCCGCTCTCGTCCTATTCGGCCTTCACTTCAGTGATGGACATGCTGCAAGGCGCGGATGCGCCGTGGGGCTGGTCGAGTTGCAACTGCCATCCGAACTGCGGTGTGTTCACGCTGATGGTCGTCAATCGCCACACGGGCGAGTGGACGCCGCTCTTCAAGTTCTTCAACTACGAGCAGTTCATGCGCGATGTGGCCGTCATCACAGACACGGCGCGCGGCGCGAAGCTCTCCATGGCGCAACTCGGCATGACCATCATGCGCAACTTCGACGCGAAACGCGCCCCCGAAGGCTTCCCCATCTCGCAGATCATCAATCTCTTCAAGCCGTCTTCGACCAACTCGAATTCGGATCGCAACGACCGCATGAAGACGCAGCACGGATCAGTTGACCCGAACGATGCGTGGCGCGTCCTGTGCGTCGAAGGCATGTGGTTTCAGGACTTGTTCAACTACGACTTCCGCCGCACGGAGATGTGCGTTATCCCCTACGGCACGCAGGAAGGCGAGATCAGCTTCTGCGCCTACAACACGGGCGTCGGCTGGCGGCAGATCATAGAGAACATGCACAAGACGGCCGGCCTCGCCGAGTGGTACGAAGAGCACGGCCGCCACGCCGTCTACGCCAAGGGCAAAGAAGTCCCCGGCATCCCTAAAAAGCACTCGCTCTCGCTCCCCATCGTCCAGGCCATCCTTGCCGAAGACGCCGCGGAGAAGCCAGTCAAGGTATCGCCGTATCTGGTTGATGAAGAAGAGATGGCAATTCGATAGCTTTCTTGACACCAATTCGCATCAAGCAACAATAATCAATATCTAAGGTGTCGCGTCTGAGCTCATTCAATCTCAGACGCGACACCGACATCTACGCACCATCCCCAAGTAAAAAAAGGCAGTAATGATTTGCGCGTCGGACGATATTAATGTAAATTCCTCCGGCCGCACTTTATTGACCCTTCTCCTCCCGACGGAGATCAACCCCTAACCTCAAACCACGGAGAAAACAATGAAACGCACTATCCCCTTGCTACTCGTCCTCCTCATGTCAGCATCAGCCTATGCACAGGAGCAAACCCCTGCTACCAACACGCCAGAGGCCGCTGTCAAATCCGCTACCGCCGCGCCAACCACCCCCTTTGACGCACAATTAATCCCCCGCAACTCTCGCGTCTACATCGCACCGATGAAGAGTGAGGACAGTACGAAGCCGATTGAGGGCTTCGAGAACTATTTGGCCGCCGCCCTTCGCAAGAAGAATGTTCCTCTAATTATGGTCACTGATCGCTCGCAAGCTGACTTTGAAATCGTCGGCACGGCAGATAAGAAAGGTGCAGGCTGGGCTAAGAAGGTTTTCTTAGGAGACTTTCGTGGAAGCGCTTCGGCTTCGATGAGCGTCATTAACCTGAAAACAGGCGTGGTCGCCTATGCTGACGCCTCGCATCGTAGTTCAGCTAACAAAGGTTTGCGTTCATCAGCCGAGAAATTGGCAAAATACCTCAAGAAGAAGATTGAGGATGATGAAAAGAAGACGAGGCAGCGGGTATAACTTTACCGACTCAGGCTGTAAGTTTCGACCGTTAAACTATCAGGCAAAAAGGCTCTCTGAATCCTCTTAAGGATAAGGAGAGTCTTTTTTCGCGATGCAGGAGAGATAGAACTGATGCCGGAGTTGTTAACACCCTCCAAGCTCATTTGACAACACCCGCGCACGCACGTTAATTTTATTCATCACCGCATGTTGGGAGATGGTGAAATGGTATCACACCTGACTCTGGATCAGGCTTTCGGGGTTCGAGTCCCTGTCTCCCAGTAATCATCTCAAGGCCGGACACGATTGTCCGGCCTTTATAATTTTGGGCGGAGATTTTTATCGCCGCAGGCCGCCGTGCGTATCAGACAATGCGCTTCATGCCTTATAATGCCTCGCCCCCGTCACAGAGACAGAAAATTTCGGGTCGTCCTCCGGTGCGTGTGCGCTTTGAGCCTCCTCATGCCGGGTGAGTGAGAATTAGTGGCTGTTCAACCAACCGTAATGAAGTTCGGCGGCACGTCGGTCGAGGACGCGCGTGCGTTCGCGCGCGTGGCGCGGATCGTCGGCGCGCGCCGAGAGGAGCGCCCCGTCATCGTCGTCTCCGCGATGTGCCGCGTCACGGACGCTCTGCTGGCGAGCGTCGAGACAGCCGCCGCGGGCGACGCGGAAGGTGCTCTGCGCTCGCTCGAAGAACACTTTGAACGCCATATGCTCGTCGCGCGCACCTTGCCCGCGGGCGCGCGCGATGAGTTGTTCATGGAACTCGAACTCGCGCGGCGCGAACTCGGAGAACTGTTGCGGCGTGTCGCCGCGGGCGTGGAATCGCTCCCGCCCCTGCAAGACAGCATCGTCTCTTACGGCGAATGCCTCTCGGCGAAGTTGCTCGCCGCCGTGCTCGCCGAGCGCATGTTGCCCGCCGCCTACGTGGACGCACGACGCTGCGTGATCACGGACGACGCGCACGGCGCGGCCACGCCCGCAAACGATGAGACTTACAACCGCACGCGCGACGAACTCTCGCCGTTGCTCGCAGAGGGACGCATCCCTGTGCTCGGCGGCTACATCGGCTCGACCGCAGACGGCCGCACGACGACGCTCGGCCGCGGCGGCTCGGACTACACGGCCGCGCTCATCGGCGCGGGTGTCGGGGCGCGCGAGATTCAAATCTGGACGGATGTGAACGGCGTCCTGACCGCAGACCCGCGCGTCGTCCCGCATGCGCGCACCATCCCCAGCCTCTCTTTCGCAGAAGCGGCGGAACTCGCCTACTTCGGCGCGAAGGTGCTCCACCCGAAGACGATCCTGCCCGCAGTCATACGCGGCATCCCGGTGCGCATCTGCAACTCGCGCGACCCCGAACAGACGGGCACGGGCGTCTATTTCGACGCGGAGATGTCGCCGCGCACCGTCAAAGCCATCGCGCACAAAAAAGGCATCACCGTGCTGCACATCACCTCTGCGCGGATGCTCGGCGCATACGGTTTCCTGCGCGCGCTCTTTGAAGTCTTCGAGCGCCACCGCACGATCATCGACATCGTGACCACCTCCGAAGTCTCCGTCTCGCTCTCGCTGGAAGACACGAGCAAGGTTGAAGAGATCATACGAGACCTGCGACCCATCGCCGCGGTCAAAGTCGAATCCGGCCTCGCCGTCGTCTGCATCGTCGGCGAAGAACTGCGCTACACGTCCGGCGTCGCCGCGCGCATCTTCAGCACGCTGCGCGACATCAACGTCCTCCTGATCTCGCAGGGCGCATCGAACGTCAACCTCACCTTCGTCGTGGCAGAGGCTGACGTGGAAGAGACCGTGCGGCGTCTGCATGCGTCTCTCTTCGAGTGCGACACGCAGGAGCTAGCCCCGCTCTTTCAACGCAAGGAGGGCGTCTCGCGTTGAACCTCTTCGCCCTCACGCGCCGGCTCATAGACATCCCCTCGCCGAGCGGCGACGAGTGGGAGGCCGCGCGCTTCATCGCCTCGCATCTCGAAGACCTGGGCTACAGGGTCGAACTTCAGGAAATCGCCCCGCGCCGCGCAAACGTCATCGCCGCCGCATCAAACGCGCCGCGCCTGTTCTTCTCCACGCACATTGACACCGTGCCGCCCGTGTTCGCATCGAGCGAAGACGACACGCACATCCACGGGCGCGGCTCGTGCGATGCGAAGGGCATCATCGCTGCGCAAATTTTCGCCGCCGAAGCCCTGCGCGCCAAAGGCACGAATGATATCGGCATGCTCTTCACCGTCGATGAAGAACTCGGCAGCCTCGGCGCGCGCGCCGCCAACACGCACGCGCTCGCAGCGTCCTGCGCCTATCTCATCAACGGCGAGCCGACCGAAAACAAACTCGCCGCCGGTTCCAAAGGCTCCCTGCGTCTGCGACTCACTGCGCGAGGCCGCGCCGCACATTCCGCCTACCCGGAAAACGGCGATTCGGCCATCGAACGCCTGCTCGACGTGCTCGCAGACCTGCGCTCGCTCGCGTGGCCGCGAGACGATTTCTTCGGCGAGACCACCTGCAACATCGGCACGCTCGGCGGCGGCACGCGCCCGAATATCATCCCGGCCGAAGCACAGGCCGAACTACAAATCCGCCTCGTCACCGAATCGGCGCGCGTCAAAGCGGAACTGGAACGCGCCGTCGGCGGTCGCGCTGAAATCGAGTATCTTTCCGTCGCCGAACCCGTGCGCCTTCTGGCAGTCGAAGGTTTTACCAGTGAGGTCGTGCGCTTCACGACCGACATCCCCTATCTGCCGAACTGGGGCGCGCCGCTCCTGCTCGGCCCCGGTTCTATTCTCGACGCGCACACCGCCGCCGAACGCATACGCAAAGACGAACTGACCGAAGCGGTCGAACTCTATGCGCGACTCGCCACAGAGTTGCTCGCGCGCGATCCCCAGCCGGCCGTTGCGAGCGGCACACAGGATTTAAGCGCGCAGATAAAACAGACGACGGAAGGAGCGGCCTCCAAGTGAAACTCGCCATCATCGGCAACGGCGCGATGGGCAAACTCGTCCGCACGCTCGCCGAGGCGGACGGGCACGAAGTCGCGCGCGTCATCACCTCGCAAGATGCTGCGCGCGACATGGACAGCCTCGTCGAACTGCTCGGCGGCCACGATGCCATCGTAGATTTCTCCGTCGCGGCTGCCGTGCTCAAAAACGTCGAAGCGGCGGCGCGCGCGGGCGTCCCGCTCGTCGAAGGCACGACGGGCTGGAACGCTGACGAGCCGCAGGCGCGTCGTCTCGTCGAAGCGCACGCGGGCGCGCTGGTGTTCGGTGCAAACTTCTCCATCGGCGTCAATCTCTTCTATCGCATCGTCGCGCGCGCGGCCGAACTCTTCGCCGCCACAGATTACGCGCCGTTCATCGAAGAGGCACACCATTCTCGAAAGCGCGACGCGCCTTCGGGCACGGCGCTCAAACTACGCGATGTGCTGGCGGCACACATCGCGCGCGACATTCCCGTCGCCTCGACGCGCGCCGGGCACATCCCCGGCACGCATCGCGTCGGCTTCGACTCGGCAGCCGACCAAATCACGCTGACGCACACGGCGCGCACGCGCGAAGGCTTCGCCGCCGGCGCGCTCCTCGCCGCACGCTGGATCAAAGGCAGGCGCGGCGTCTACGAATTTTCAGAAGCAATAGACGAAATGATAAAAGAAGTAAATCGTGAATCGTAAATCGTGAATAGAGAAGAACAGGTTTTATCTATTTACGATTTACGATTCACGATTTACTTCTTTAACTGGAGGCGAAGATGACGTTGAAGGTTGAATGGCTGCGCGGGTGCGCGACGGCGTTGGTGACGCCGTTCAAAGCGGATGGGGCGGTTGACGAGGAACGCCTGACGGCTCTTGTCAGGCGGCAGATCGAGGGCGGCGTGCGGCTGCTCGTGCCGTGCGGGACGACGGGCGAGAGCGCGACGTTGACGGAAGAGGAAGACCGGCTCGTGATCCGCCTGACGATTGAAGCGGCGCGCGCGCGGGGCGACGCGCGCGTCATCGCGGGCACGGGCAGCAACTCGACCGCGGCCGCCATAGAGTATGCGCGCGCGGCGCGCGCGGCGGGCGCGGACGCCGTGCTCGTCGTTGCGCCGTTCTACAACAAGCCGACGCAGGAGGGACTCTACGCGCACTTTCGCGCGGTGGCCGAGTCAATCGAAGGACTGCCCGTCGTCATCTACAACGTGCCGGGTCGCACCTCTTCAAACATCACGGCAGCGACCGCGCTCAGGCTCGCGCGCGACGTGGAGAACATCGTGGCCGTCAAAGAGGCCTCCGGCGATCTGTCGCAGATCATGGCGATTTTGCGCGAGCGCCCCGAACACTTCCGCGTCCTCTCCGGCGACGACGCGCTGACGCTCCCGATGATCGCGCTCGGCGCGGACGGCGTGATCTCCGTCGCGTCGAACGAGACGCCCGACCTGATGGCGCGCCTGTGCGAACTTGCGCTCGCCGGAAGTTGGGAGGAAGCGCGCGCGCTGCACTTCCGCCTGTTGCCTTTGATGGAGGTCAATTTCATTGAGTCGAGTCCGGGGCCGGTGAAGGCGGCCTTGAAGTTGATGAATCTGTTGGAAGAGAATTTCCGTCTGCCGCTCGTCCCCGTTCAGGAGCAGAGCCGCGCGCGCGTACGCGAGGTGTTGGCGGAACTCGGTCTCGTCGGGCAACAGACGGCCAAAGGAAACGCCTGATGTCAAAACTGGACGAACGCATCGACGCGCTCGCGGCGAAAGCGGCGGGCACTTACACAAAAGATGATTTCTCGCTGTTCGCCGAGTTTAAAGGCGCACTGAACCGCGGCGAGGCGCGCGCGGCCGAGCGCGGGGCAGACGGCCGTTGGCGCGTCAATGCATGGGTCAAGCGCGGCATCCTCGCGGGCTTTCGCATGGGCGCGCTGGCGGACATGTCGCCGGCCGACCGCTCGCTCCAGTTTTTCGATAAAGATACTTACCCGATCCGCCGGTTCACTACGGAAGACAGCGTGCGACTCGTGCCCGGCGGGTCGAGCGTGCGCGACGGCGCGTATCTCGCGCCCGGCGTGGTGTGCATGCCGCCGATGTATGTCAACGTCGGCGCATACGTTGATGAAGGCACGATGATTGACAGTCACGCGCTCGTCGGCTCGTGCGCGCAGGTGGGGAAGCGCGTGCATCTGTCTGCGGCGGCGCAGGTGGGCGGCGTGCTCGAACCCGTCGGCGCAGCGCCCGTCTGTATCGAAGACGATGTGCTCGTCGGCGGCGGTTGCGGCATCTACGAAGGTACTGTCGTGCGCGAACGCGCCGTGCTCGCGCCCGGCACGATCCTCACCGGCTCGACGCCCGTCTATGATCTTGTGCGCGAACAAATCTATCGACGCACGGATGATGCGCCGCTCGAAATCCCTGCGGGCGCGGTGGTCGTTCCCGGCTCGCGCGCCGTCACGAGCGAGCGCGGGCGCGAGTGGGGGCTGTCGCTCTATGCGCCCGTCATCGTCAAATATCGCGACGAGAAGACCGACCGCGCCGTGCAGTTGGAGGACTACCTGCGTTGAACTCCGAACCTGTCAACGGCGCGGGGCGCGACTTTCAACCGGCGGCGCGCCTGCGCGGCATCGAGAAGAGCATGATTCGTCAACTCTTCGACCGCGCCCTCCCCGGCAGCATCAATCTGGGTTTAGGCGAACCCGATCTTCCCACGCCCGAAGTGATTCGCCGCGCCGCCGTGCGCTGCATACAGGAGGAGCAGAACGGTTACACCACGCACGCCGGTCTGCCCGCCCTGCGCACGCTCGTCGCCGCAGACTACCCGCAACTCGATGCGACGCCCGACCACGTGATCATCACCGCCGGCTCGCAGGAGGCTCTCTACCTAGCCCTCATGACGCTCGTGGACGCGGGCGACGAGGTGCTCCTCCCCGACCCCGGTTTCGTCGCCTACCCGACCATCGTGCGGATGGCGGGCGGCACTTCCGTCTTTTATCGTCTGCCCGCGCGAGACGAATTTGCGTTCGACGTGGAGGACTTCCGCCGCCGTCTCACGCCGCGCACAAAGGCCGTGGTCGTCATCAGCCCATCAAACCCGACGGGGCGTACCTTCTCGCGCGCGGATTTAGCGGCGATGGCCGACGCGCTCCGCGACAGTTCGGCTTACATCATCAGCGACGAGATTTATCGCGAGATTTATTTCGGCGACGAGCGCCCCGGTTCAATCTCCGAAGCGCGAGCGGCGCGCGCCGTCGTCATCAGTGGCCTCTCGAAGTCGATGAGCATGACGGGCTGGCGCACGGGTTGGATGTGCGGCGCGGCCGAAGTTGTACGCAGCGCGCTCGTCCTGCACGGCTACGTCACGACGTGCGCCTCGACCGTCTCGCAAAAGGCCGCGCTCGCCGCATGGACGGACGAGGCCGAAGCCGCACGCACAGAGACGCGCCGCATCTTTCGCGCGCGCCGCGACCAACTTCTCTCGCTCATCGCGGACGAACTGAACTTGCCGGTGGTTACGCCCGAAGGGGCGTTCTATTTGATGTTGGACATAAGCGCGCACGGCCGTTCGATGGAGGTGGCCGAGCGGCTGCTCGCAGCGGGCGTCATCACCGTGCCCGGCGCGGCCTTCGGCGCGGAGGGCGAAGGCTACCTGCGCCTCTCCTTCTGCGCCGATGCCCCCACTCTCGCCGAAGGCGTCAGAAGAATCAAGACAGCATTAGAACAGAGGTCAGAGGTCAGAGGTTAGAGGTTAGAGGTCAGAAGTCGGTAGTCAGAGGTTAGAAGCTGTTTGAACGAGTCCCGGAGGGACGATTGATAATAGCCCGGCGATTTATCGCCGGGGATCAGTTGAAGGATAATGTTTAAGTCCCGGAGGGACGATTGAATCGTGATGAACATTCAATCGTCCCTCCGGGACTCCGGTAAAAAAGACATTAACGATCCCCAGCCATCAATGGCTGGGCTATTATCAATTGTCCCTCCGGGACAAAAACAGGGTTACTTTTAAAATAGTGTTCAGGCAAAAACAGGGTTACTAAAACAGTTTCTTAGAGGTCAGAGGTTAGAGGTTAGTTAAAAGCAGTTTTGTTTTAACTGACCTCTAACCTCTGACCTCTCATTCCTGAGGAGTTGTTATGAGCAAAAAATTTCGCGTCGGGATACTCGGCGCGACGGGCACGGTCGGGCAGCGTTTCGTCGAACTGTTGGAGGGACATCCGCAATTTGAAGTGACGGCGCTGGCGGCCTCTGATCGTTCGCAGGGGAAGCCTTACCGAGAGGCTTGTGCGTGGCGTCTGCCGGGCGAGATGCCCGCGCGCGTCTCGGCGCTCGTCGTGTCCGCGCCGCAGCCGCCGCTCGATTGCGACCTTATTTTTTCCAGTCTCCCAGGCGAGATGGCGAGCGTGTCGGAAGACGCCTTCGCCCGCGCGGGCTATCCCGTCATCAGCAACTCGTCGGCCTTTCGCATGGACGAAGATGTGCCGCTCCTCATACCGGAGATCAACCCCGAACACCTCGCGCTCATCGAAACTCAACGCCGGGCGCGCGGCTACGAGCGCGGTTACATCGTCACCAATCCGAACTGCTCGACCATCATGATCGCGCTCGCGCTCGCGCCGCTCCATGCGCGCTTCGGCGTCAAATCGTGTGTGGCGACGACGATGCAGGCGCTCTCCGGCGCGGGCTATCCCGGCGTCGCATCGCTCGACGTGATTGACAACCTGCTGCCTTACATCGGCGGCGAAGAGGAGAAGATCGAGAGCGAGACGTTGAAGATTCTGGGGCGTGTGGACGAAGGGCGAGTGGAACACGCGGACATGCAAGTGAGCGCGCAATGCCACCGCGTCAACGTGTCGGACGGACACTTCGGGGCGCTGCGCGTCAAACTCGCGCGCCCGGTCGAATTGGAAGAATTCACGGACGCGCTCGCTTCCTTCACCGCGCTCCCGCAGGAACTCCGCCTCCACTCCGCGCCCGTGCGCCCCGTCATCGTGCGCGACGAACCCGACCGGCCGCAGCCGCGTCTCGACCGCGACGCCGGACGCGGCATGAGCGTCTCCGTCGGGCGCATCCGGCCGGACGCCGTGCTGGATTATCGCTTCGTCGCGCTCAGCCACAACACCGTGCGCGGCGCGGCGGGTGCGGCCATCCTCAACGCGGAACTGTTGGTTGCGACCGGCCGCCTCGGCTTAAGCGAGGCTCAATAATTCGTCCGGGAAAGATAAACGCGGGGGCTTGCGCACACGTCTGCAAGCCCCCGCGTTTATCCCAAAACGCCTCACCTTCATTCGCCATCCACTCTAACGAGCCGCCGTCGCTTTTGACTTCATAAAGCTCAACACTTCGCGCACGAAACGCTCCGGCATCTCTTCCTGCGGGAGATGCCCGCAATTGTCGAAGACGACGAGTTGCGCGTCCCTGATCTGCGAGTGCAGACGCCGCCCGTCCTCCAACAAATTCAGGCGATCCTGTGCGCCCCAGATGAGGAGCGTCGGCTGGCGGATTTTATCGAGCGCACGTTCGATCCCCGTGTAGTCGCGCTGGTCGCGCACGAGCCGCGCCGCGCGTTGCCCGCCGCGCGTGCCGAGCGGGCGGTAGTAGGCTGCGACCCGTTCGTTCGTCACCTTCGATTCGTCGTGAAAACTTTTGCGCAAGCCCTCGCGCACCAGCGAGTCGGAGGTGAGCGCTAAGGCAGTGACGGCACCGCCCACGTAAGGCCAGCGCACGTAGGCGGGCGCGAGCGAGCCGCCGCGCGTCTCCTCGAAGGCGGACGACCCGACGAGGATCAGCGCATCCACGCGCTGCGGGTAATTGATGGCGGCCGCGAGCGCGACCGCGCCGCCCATCGAACTGCCGCACAATGTGGCGCGCTCGATTCCCAGCCCATCCAACAGGCGCACGACGAGCGCGGCCTGCGTCTCGACGCGGTAGTCGCCCTCAGGCTTCGCCGTGAAGCCGAAGCCTTTCAGATCGAGCGCGACGACGCGAAACTCCTTCGCCAGTTCGTCGAAGACATCCGCCCAGGAATAGGCGGAAGAGTTGTTGCCGTGAATCAAAACGAGCGCGCGTCCCCTGCCCTTCTCCTGATAGTGGACGCGCCCGACGCCTTCCACATCCACGAAGCGGCTCGCGGCGGCGTGCGGGACGATGGCGCGAAACTCCTCGAAGTCTAGATCGGCGGGGCGCGAGTACCAGAAGACTGTGAAGGCTATCGCCGCCGCGACGACGAGCAGGAGCAGGAGGCGCAGTAGTTTTTTCATCGGCCGCTCAAGGAACGCGCGCGGGCGCGCCTCAGTCAATGTTCGGATCGATCAACGCTTTGACGACGCGCCCCGAAGCGACATCGGCGAGCGCATCATTCGCGCGTGGGAGGCCGTAGCGTTCGAGTTTCAAGAGCGACCACGGGCGCGCGCGTGCCGCATCGTTCATCAACTGCGCGCCGCGATAGAAGTGTGAGAAGTCTGACCCCCAACACCCGCGCACGTCCAGATGTTTTCGGTTGAGATCGAGATGCGGGTTGAACGAGACCTCACCGTGATCCGTGTACTGCCCGACGACCGAGACCCTGCCGCCGTCGCGCGTGTAGCGCATCGCCTGCGCGACCGCAATTGGCGCGCCCGTCGCTTCGATGGTCACGTCCGCGCCGCGCCCCTGTGTCTGTTCCAGCACCCAACGGGCGCGCTCCCCTTCGTCGTGCGCTTCGATGTCGAGCGTCGCGCTCGCCCCGACCATGCGCGCCGTCTCTAGCCTCGCCGCGGGCGCGCCGATGCAGAGGACGCGGAGCGCGCCGCGCATCTGGGCGAAGATGACCGAGGAGAGTCCGACGGGGCCGCTGCCGAGGACGAGCGCGGTGTCGCCGATCTCCACGCCCGCGCGTTCCACTGCGTGTAGCGCGGTCGGCAGCGCGCAGCCGCCCGCCATGAAAGTTTCCGTGTCCGCATCATTCAGGCGGATGCAGCGCGTGCCGGGCTTGAGATAAATCTTCTCGGCCCAGCCGCCGGAGAGTCCGTCCGCGAGTCCGTAAGTGATGCCGTAAACTTTGCGTGCGGGGCAGCGCGTCGTAGATTTGGCGACGAGACAATGCCAGCAGGCATGACAGGTACGATGCACGTCGAGAAAGGTCACGCGGTCGCCTTCCGCGAAGGGCTTTCCCTCAATGTCCAACAACTGCCCGCGAATTTTGCCGAGCCGTCCGACCGAGACGTGGCCGGGGATGAGCGGGTAAGGCACGCCCACCAGCCGCCCCTGCTGCAAATGCACGTCCGTGCCGCACACCTCCGAGAGTTCCACATCGAGCAGCGCCGAGTTCTGTTCCAACTCCGGCTCCGCCACCTCGCGCACCTCGACGGGCGCACGGGGTTCGGGGATTAACGCGACGCGGACTGTGCTCATTGAATTCGACTCCAACTATTAACGCTGACAATAGCGCGGCTAATCTTCAACCTCCAGATAGCCCTCGCCCATGAAACGACACTCGCCGCCGACGCGCACATCCGTGATCTCTTCGCCCTCGCGCGCGATCCTGATCTTGATAAAACTCGGACGCCCCATCTCAATACCCTGCTCGCTCGTGATGTCTGCCCAACCGTCGCACCCGACGACGCCGTGTTGGACGAGATAGCAGCCGAGCGGCCCGCTCGCCCCGCCCGTCGCCGGGTCTTCCCAGATACCCATGCCCGGCGCGAACATGCGGCTATGCACGGTCGAATTCGCAAACTCCACCTCGCGCGTGAAGACGAACACTTCCGGCGGGGCGACCGTCTTCAGCTTGCTCTCCCACACGTCAACCCGAAACTTGATGTTTTGCACCGCCCGCAAACTCTTCAAAGGCACGTAGAGAAACGGCACGCCGCACGAGACCACTTCCACAGGCAAATTCGTTCCCGCGATCTCTTCCGGCTCTACCGACAACATCTCCGCCACCGCTCGCAAGTCTTCGATGCGCGCCCCAAAGGTTGGCCGCGGCTGTCGCATTTCGATGAAACGCGCCGCGCCCTCGCGCCATTCGATGCGGACGGGAATTGTCCCGACGCCCTCTTCGAGTTTGATCTCCGTCTCCGCGCCTTCGCGGCCGCGCGCGATCATGTGCTCGCGTGCGAGCACGTAGGTCGTCCCGACCGTCGGGTGTCCGGCCATCGGCAATTCCTGTCCCGGCGTGAAGATGCGCACGCGGTAGTCGTTAGCAGTATCGTCCGGTGGCAAAACGTATGTCGTCTCCGACAAATTCAACTCTTTGGCAATCGCCTGCATCATCTCTGCGCGGACGCCGCGCCCGTTCGTAAAAACCGCGAGCGGGTTGCCGCCGAACTGCCGGTCGGTGAAGACATCAACCAGATGATAGCGTAGTTTTCTCAAGCCCTCTCTCTCCCTCCGAAGTGCAGCGTAACTTTCAACAGCACTCTTTTACCAACCGCTCTTTTCCCACTACTCATTTGCGAATTCTTCGAGTCCGTCCAATGCCTGCGCGAAATCTTTGAGCAGATCAACTTCGTCTTCCAGCCCGACGGAGACGCGCACGAGGTTATCGCCGATGCTCATCGCGTCGCGCTGCCCCTTGTTCAATTGTAGCCCCCACATCGCCGCCGCATGCACGACGAACGTTTCGTAGCCGCCGAGGCTCGCCGCATTCGCGCCCAACTTGAGCGCGCCCATGAACTGTTCCGCCGCGCGGAAGCCGCCACGCACTTCCACTCCGAGCATGCCGGTGAAGCCGCTCATCTGCGCGCGCGCGAGCGCGTGCTGCGGGTGCGATTCGAGGCCGGGATAGTGTACGCGCTCCACCCGCGGGTGCGTTTCGAGAAAGCGCGCCAGCGCGAGAGCGTTTTGGTTGTGCCGCTCCACTCTCAGGCCGAGCGTGCGCAGGCCGCGCAGGAGCAGCCATGCATCGAAGGGGCCTAGCACCGCGCCGGCCACCAGCCCGAACTTCCATGCGCGCTCGACGAACTCGCGCGCGCCGACGATGACGCCGGCCGTGATGTCGCTGTGGCCGCCGAGGTATTTCGTCGCGCTGTGGACGCACACATCTATGCCGAGCGCGAGCGGGCGCTGGTTCAGGGGCGTGGCAAACGTGTTGTCAACCATCGTCGTGATGCGTCGCTCGCGCCCGAGGGCGGCGACGGCGCGGAGGTCTGTGATGCGCATGAGCGGGTTGGTCGGCGTCTCGACGTAGATGAGTTTCGTCTCCGGGCGCACGGCCGCTGCGAAGTCTGAAGCGTCCGTCTGCTCGACGAACGTGTGCTCGATGCCCCAGCGCGGCAGCAACTCCTCTACAAGCGTCGATGTGCCAGCATAGAGATTGCGCTGCACGACGATGTGATCGCCCGCGCGCAAGCCGCAGAGCATGGCCGTGAAGATCGCGCCCATCCCGGAGGCGGCCAAGAGCGCAGCCTCGCCGCCTTCGAGCGCGGCGATGGTGGCCTCGGCCTGACGGTGCGTCGGGTTGCCGTAGCGCGTGTAAAACTCCGCCGGGCGCACGGCGGTGGCGAGTTCGGCGAAGTGTTCGGCCGAGTCGGCGCGGAAAGTCGAAGTCTGCCAGATCGGCGGGCTGACGGCGTGCGTCGGATTGTGTTCGCGCGAGGCGTGTATGGCCTTCGTCTGCATGCCTTCCGACGCATCTTTTCGGTCGTCTTCTTTCATCGCTCCCTCTCCCCGTCGAAACTCAATTCGTCTCACACTCTTTAACGGTTGCGACCGTCACTGTCGCCGCCTCCAACTCTTTCTTCTTGCGCGTGACGATCAGGGCGATGCCCGACATGATGCCGAGCGCGCCGGCCGCCGTGCGCCACGTAAGACCTTCGCCGAGGACGAGCCAGCCGAGGAACACCGCGATGGGCGGCGTCACGAGCGGGATGAGCATCGTCTTCGTCACGTCCATGTTGCGCACGAGCCAGTAGAACAACAGGAAGGCGACGGACGAACCGACAATCGCAAGGTACAGGAGCGACATCACGGCGAGCGGCGTCCAGCGGAACGAGAAGGGATTGCCTTCGAGCGTCACGCCGACGAGGAGCAGCGGCACGAGTCCGCAGATCATCTGCCCCGCCGCCAGCACGGCCGGTTCGATGTGGCGTGCGCGCGCCTTCACCAACACGTTCGAGTAGGCCACGCAGAATGCTCCGAAGACGATGGCCGCGCTTCCCATGAGAGCCGACTTGCCGTCGCCGACGCTCGCCTGATCCGAGAAGATCAACGCCACGCCCGCAACGCCGAGCGCGATGCCGCACACCTTCCAGAGCGTGATGCGTTCGTCTGGCAGGTAGTAGTGCGCGATGACGAGGCCGAAGGCCGGGATGATCGTTTGCAGGATGGCCGCCAGCCCCGAAGAGGTGCGATGCTCGCCCCAGAACAGCAGGCCGTAGTTGACAGAGAAAGCCATCACGCCCGTCAGCGCGATGAGCAGCCAGTCGCGCGCCGCGCGCGGCAGCGGCACGCGCCGGATGGCGATCACGCAGAGCAGGATGGCCGCGGCGATGACGAACCGCACGCCCGCGAAAGTGAAGGGCGGCAAATCCTGTAGGCCGAGTTTGATGAACAGCCACGTCGAACCCCAGATCAAACTCAGCAACAGCCAGACAACTACGGGTCTACTCATTGAATACCTGCTCGCTTGAAATCAACACCTGCCCGCCGAAGAGACGAAGAAGCGAAAGGTCGGCTTCGCGCCTTTGCAGCGGCGCGGTTAGACGCGCTCACGCACCGGGCTGCGCCCAGTAATCCGGCCGCTCTACGGTTGCCGGGTCGCGCCGCTCCATCCAGCGTTCGGGGCGCTGCAACTCGTGAAAGCCCATCCGCCGGTAGAGTTCATGCGCGTCCTTCGTCGCCAGCACCCAGCGGCGAAAACCCTGCAACTCCGGGTGGGCGATCATCACCTCGCCGAGCCACTTACCCAGACCGTGCCCGCGAAACTCTTCAAGGATAAACACGTCCGCGATCCAGGCGAACGTCGCGTAATCCGTGATCACGCGCGCGAACCCCACCTGTCGCTCGCCCAGATAGACGCCGAACGCCAGCGAATGCTCGATGGAGCGTTCGACCACTTCGCGCGGGCGTCCCTTCGCCCAGTAAGACGATCCGCTCAGAAACTCATGAATCAACCCCATGTCCAGCCGCGCCCGATCCGTGCTGATCAAATATTCATCCCGCCGCCATTCTCCACTCATCTCGCACATCCTTTCGGCGAACAGACCGCCGCCCTCATTCGCCGCCGCCGCGCGCGTAATTCAATACGTGCGGCGGCGGCTCGATCCCCGGCCGCAGACGCGAATCGTCAACCGGCGCGCCGGCCACCACCCGCAGCGGCACGACGCCCGCCCAGACCGGCAACTCGTAATCCTCTTCGTCATCCACGGGTGGCCCCGTGCGCACCTTGGCCGACGCTTCCGTGAGCGGCAGCGCAAGCACCAGGGTCGCGCGCATCTCGCCTTCCGATGGCTGCCGCACTTCCGCCCAGCGACCCGGCGCAAGATGTTCCGTCAACGCGCGCAACGCTTCCAACTTCTCCGCCCCCTCTTCGACCGCAACGGCGCGACCGAAGACCACCACCGATCTGTAGTTCATCGAGTGATGAAAGGCAGAGCGCGCCATCACCATCCCGTCAACGAGCGTCACCGTCACGCACACCTCGACGCCGTCGCGAAGCGCACGCAGCATCCGGCTCGCCTGCGCGCCGTGAAGGTAGAGCGTATCGCCCGCGCGCGCATAGCCGGTCGGGATGACGAACGGCTGCCCCTCTACGACGAACCCGACGTGGCACACGAAACCCTCGTCCAGAATTTGATAGACGCTTTCGCGCCCGTACTCGCCCCGCTTCGGCAGGCGCTTCAGCGTGCTCCGCCCTGTCGGCGTAAAACTATCCATCGCTTTTCACTCCTACACGCTTGGCCGCGCGCCACCAACGCCGCACATGCCTCACGGCCACCATATCGCCCCCTCGTTCATTGAACGGCACACACTACGATACGCACATCTCAAGTGTTCGATTGGCCTCTGGCACGGGCGCATTGGCCTGTTCAACTTTTGTCGCAGGTGCGTACATTTATGCTATCTTATGCCTCGCCTTGCAGATTACAAATAGCCAATTTGCGATTGGCCTTTAAACCTTCCGCAGACGATGAACTACGCCAAATTGAAATTCAAGCGCGGCGAAACGCACTCGCTCTACGGCCAACTGGCCGCGGCGCTGGAATCCGCCATCGAACGCGAAGACCTGACGGCGGGCACGCGCCTGCCCTCCGAGCGCGCGCTGGCCGAGCAACTCAAACTTAGCCGCACCACGGTCGCAGGGGCTTACCGCGAACTTGAGGCGCGCGGCCTTTTGCGTAGCCATGTCGGGCGCGGCACGTTCGTCTGCGCGCGCCCCGAACCCGCGGATGCACCGTTCGCCTGGCGCGGCAAAGTCTCCGCCTTCGCCCAACTCAATGCAGACCCCGCCCTGCGCAACCTTCACCTCGACACGCTGGACGCGCGTTTCATCTCCTTCGCCGCGGGCATCCCCGCCATCGAATGTTTCCCGCTCGCCGACTACCGGCGGCTCATCGAACAGGTGTTGAGAGAGAGCAGCGATGCCGTGCTCGGGCTGGGGCCGACCGAGGGGCAAGCCCCCTTGCGCAAAGCCATTGCCGCGCGTGCGGGAACGCGCGCCGAGCGTGTGCTCATCCTCTCCGGCTCGCAGCAGGGACTCGATCTCATCGCGCGCTGTTTGATCGACGCGGGCGATACGGTCGTGCTGGATCGTCCCGGCTATGTCGGCGCGATCCAGACGTTTCGCGCGGCGGGCGCAAAACTCATCGGCTGGGACACGGTGCGCGCCGACCTCGACGAACTCGAAGACCTGATCCTGCGCTATCGCCCGAAGCTGCTCTACACCAACCCGACCTTTCAAAACCCGACGGGCAAAGTCTTCACCGTGCGCGAGCGGCGCGACCTGCTGCGCCTCGCCGTGCGCTACCGCATCCCCATCGTCGAAGACGACCCCTATCGCGAAACCTATATGGACGCCGCGCCCCCGCCGCCCACGCTCTACGAACTCGACGAGCACAACATCGTCATCCACCACAGCACCTTCTCCAAAGTGCTCGCGCCCGGCCTGCGGCTCGGCTGGCTCGCCGCCTCGGAGTATGTGGTTGATCAACTCGCGCTCATCAAGCAGCGCGAGAATTTGTTTACGGAAGGTCTGAGCCAGTTGGTCATGGCCGAGTTTATCCAAAGCGGTCTGTTCGACGAACACCTCGCGCGGCTCAGACGCGAACACGCGCGGCGGCGCGACCGTATGAGCGCGGCGCTCGCCAGGCATCTGCCCGCACGCTTCCTGACCTACGTGCGACCGAAAGGCGGTCTCTACTTCTGGTGTCGGCTGGGGCACGGGTTGAAGGGGCGGCAACTGTTACAGCAAGCGACGGCGGCGGGCGTCGTCTTCGCCAACGGCGAGATTTTCTATGCCGACGAGGCCGGGGCACACGAACTGCGTCTCTGCTTCGCCAGCCAGACCGTGGACAGGATCGAGGAAGGGATCAAACGACTGGCCGCGAGTCTCAAGTCCAAACACGAACGAGACGCGCCGCGCGAGGAGAGCTTGATGCCGATGGTCTGAGAAAAACCTCCAAGGCCGCACGAACGCATCAGCAAGAATGAAGTTCGAGCGTCGGCCGGGATGTGCGCCGCCCCTGCTGCTGCTGTTGTGGCCGGAGTTGGCGCGCACTTCCGCCGTCGCTTCACTGAATTCTGATCAGCGCTTTGTTGCCGGGCGTGCCGCGCACAGTGAGGCTGACCGAGACATCGCCCGCATTTGCCAACTCGCCCGGCAAGACGACGACCACCTGCGTCACCCGTCCGAAGAAATCAGGAACCTGACCCACGTGCTCCACGATGAGAGGATAGATTCTGTTCTGCGCGTCTTCCGCCTGTGCCGTCACCAACGTCTGCGGCTCGCCCGGCGCGAGATTCACATTGGCCGCAAAGAGCATCACGCGCGTGCGCCCGTCGGTGCTGAAGTTCAGGGTCGAATTGACCGCGAAAGGCTCTCGCATGCGCGTCACCGAGTCGAGCGCAATGGCGCGCGTCGAGTTCCATTCGGTGAGGAGTTGCGGCGTCGAAACAAAGTTCGTCTTCGGACGCAGCACGAAAAGTCCCTGCTCGATGCCGCTCACCACGACGACGCCGCTTTTGAAGAACGGGTAATTGCTCCATGCGCCGTTAAAATTCGGCAGATCGTCAACCGGATAGATGTCGAAATAGCCGATCTCCTGAAGGTTGGCCGTGCTCGCGTGGCTGATGTCGAGCACGCGCAGGCCGCTCCGGTAGTTGGCCTGATAGGCGTAGCGACCGAGGATGTAGAGGTTGTGGTCAATCGCGCCGGTCGTGCCTTCGTGGATGCCTGTGACGGACGGCGCATCCAGATCGGAGACGTTGAAGATGTGCGTGCGCGTCTTCGTTTGGAGTTGTCGCTCATCCAGTTCATCGTCCACTAAAAACAGCGAGTGATCGTCGGTCAGCCAACCCTGATGCGTGTAGCCGGTGCCGGGATAAATGGTTCGCGACAGTTGCCTTGGGGCAAGCTTGTCGGTGACATCCACGATGGTCAGAGTGTCTTCGTTGGAATTGAAGCAAATCTCCCGGTTGCGATAGGCCGCGTCCGCGCCGCGATAAATGACACATTGCGAATCGTGCGTGTAGCCGTCGGTATCGAAACATCCGGCGAAAGTCGGCTGGGCGGGATTGCGCACGTCTATCATGTGCAGGCCGCGCGCACACTTGTTGGCGGCGGCGTCCGTGTAAGCGGTCACGCCGTTGGCGTAAGCATAGCCGGTCTCTTCGTTGATAGTGATCGTATGCGCGCGGCTGAAACCGTTGTAATGCGCCGTTTCGGAAAACGTGACGGGCGCTGAGGCGACATTGCGCAGGCGTGTGAGATCGAAGACCTGCATGCCGTGATTCGCGGCCTCGCTCACGATGAAGGCGTGGTTGGCATAAACTTTAATCGCGCGCCACACCGAATCAACGCTGTGCGTGGGCAGATTGCCCAGGTAGATCGGGTGTTCGGCGTCGCTGATGTCAACGAAGGCAGTTCCGTTGGAACGTCCCATCAGCGCATACTCTTTGTTCGTGAGCGGATCAGTCCAGCCCCAGACATCGTTGCCCGTCCCGCCGCCGATACTGCCGAGCGGGAGGAACGAAGCGAGGTCAACATTGTGACAGGGGAACGTTCCGGCCATTCCGTTCACGCACGGCGTCAAACTCATCGCCGACAGCGGATGGCCGCCCGGTTGCCCGTTGCCGCCCTCGCCGATATGTTTGTCGCCGTCGTGCGCCGCGCCGGACGGCGGAAGCCACACCAGCACAGCCAGCGCGCACGAACACAACAGTAAGAAGACTAACGCGGGTAATTTATTGCTCATCATTTTTTACTTCTGGTAAGACGGAAAACTTATCTCATTAACGCCCGCCGGTTTGCGCCGGAGGCATTACTATTTCAAGACCCTATTTCTTCCGCGAGCGGAAGCGGGTGCAACGTGTCGAGCACGATCTTCCAAAGACCTCCTGCGCCGCCCTCCGGCATCATCTCGCTTCCAGACGCGCGCATAGTACCAGCGCGTGTCAGCGCACCGCGTTCCAGACGAAGGTGAAGGCGGGTTCGCTGCGGTCGGAGAGGAACGACCAGCCGTGCGCGCCGGGCGCGAGCGTGTATTCGTGCGCGACGCCCGCCGCTTTCAGCACGGCGGAGAGTTGCGCGTTGCCGCGCTCAAAGCCGTAGCGGTCGCTCTCGCCGATGTCGAAATAAATCTTCAGGCGCTTGATGGCCGAGGCGTTCGCGCGTGCGAGATGGAGCGGGTTGTTGGCCTGAAAGAAGGCCGGGTCGGGCGGCGTCCCGAAGAGTTTCGTCGCGAGGTCGTAGCGATATTTCGCGCCGCGATCTTCCGAAGACTTCGGCGGTTGCGGCAGTTCGTCGAAGAGCGCGGCACTGTGCGCGGCGACGCCCGCGAAGAGTTCGGGATGCTTGAAGGCGATCAGCAGCGCGCCGTAGCCGCCCATCGAGATGCCTTCGATGAGGCGCGAGCGCGGCGCAGGCAGCGTGCGATAAGTTTTGTCCACAAAGGGCAGAAAGTCTTTGACGATGGCGTCTTCGTAGCGCGTGCCGTCCTGCGCGTTGAGGTAAAAACTGTTCGCGCCGTAAGGGATGGCGACGATAAACTCGCCCACCTTCGAGGCCGCGCGCAGGGCTTCCAGTTTCGCCTCGATGCAGCGCGACTCCCAATCGCGCTCGTCGTTGTTCAGGCCGTGCAGGAAGATGACGAGCGGATAACGCTGCGTGGGCTTCTTGTCATACGAGGGCGGGAGCGAGACGGCATAGCGCACGTTTCGACCGAGACTCGCCGACGGGAACTCCGCGTATTCGATGCGCCCGGCGAACGGGTTATTACTGCGCTTCTCGGCGGGCTGGGCGGGCGCGGCCGGAGTCGTCGCGCGCGGCGACTGCGCGACGCACGCCCATGCGGACGACGCCGACAGCAGCAGCAGCAATGCACACGTTAACAGCATCGACGAACACAGAGCGACGCCGCCGCGACCTCGCCGCGCGCGGCGCAATGACGTTGGCGACGCCTCGTAGATTTTCACACGCCGTTGTTCCATAGCTCTCAACCCGTTACTCGATTGTTAGTGTGTTGCCGCCGTCAGCCCTTCGCGGGAGGCTTCGACGGAAAATGGTTGAGGCCGAGACGCGCAGCCGTGCGGTCGCTCAGGTCGATCATCGCGGCGGCGTTGATGGCGGCGGCGATGCAGATCGTCTCGCTGATCTCTTCCTTCGTCGCGCCGAGGGCGAGCGCCTTTTTCATGTGACCGTCAATGCAGCCGTCGCACTTCGCCACGAGCGAGGCGGCGATTGAGATTAGTTCCTGCACTTTCGGGTCGAGGATGCGGCGCTCCGGCGTGTAGTACAACTCTTTGTAGTATGCGCCGTAGACCTTCTTCATGCGCGGTTCGAGCATGGAGTAGGAATTCGTGGCCTCGTCCTCGGCCACAGGGATCAAACGCCCTGTGTCGAGCGTGACGCCTTCCACTTCGGCGGCCGCATCGTGTAGTTCGGTTGCCGCGGCAGCATTCGCGCCGTTTGCGCCCGCCGCTGTCGTCGTGGCGGAACCGACGCCCGTGCTGCTGCTACTATGGCCGGCCGCCTCCGCCGGATTCTTTTCACTCATGTCAGTTCTCCTGTCGGCAACTCGCGCGCCGACGCTTTTCTATCGGAGCGTAAGTTTCTCCGTCAGCGTGCGGTCGCCGTAGTGGATTTTGATCGAGACGGTGTTGCCTTCCCTGTCCGTATGGATCGTCAGTTGCTCGACCACGGGCGCGCCCGCGGCAAAGTTGATCTCTTTTTCCGCAACGACCGAAACGTCCTTCGGCGTCTCGACGAAGACGTTACCGGGGACGAGGAACGTGCCGTTCGCTTCGGCCGGTTTGAAGGAAGCGAGCGAGAGTTTCATGCCCGCCTTCGTCTCCGGGTTTTTCGGCGTGATGATCATGGCGTAGTCGCCGGGGGCGAGCGCCTTGCCGTGATACTCGGCGGGGGCGGCGAGCCGCAGGTGCGCAATCGGCCAGGTGCGTTTCGCATAGTACTGGCCGTTGCGCGGGTCAACGCCGGTTTCGATGTAGCCAAAGGTCGCCTTGCCCCACGGCAGATCGAGATAGCGCACCTCGACGGCGCGCTTCGTCTCGCCCACGTCAACGCTCGCCGTCTGGATCGTCGTCAACTTGCGCTTGTCAACTTTCTTCTCCGGCATTGCGGCTTCCTGCGCGGAGGCATTCCGAACGGCATAGAGCGCGAACGCACCACCCAACAGCAGTCCGGCGATGAAGGCAAAGGCAACGAAGCGCGCGAGCGTGCGCCGATTTTTAAGCATCTCCATTTTTTTGAACTCCTTTTCGTCAAAGTGTTGGTGAATGGTTTCCGTCTGGACAGCAATTGATACGCATGCGCCGCCTTCGCAGTTTCAGGCGGGCGCAGGGGCTCGCTACTGTTGTTCGATTGACTCGACAAATTCATTGACGGCTTTGACGTAACTTTCCGGCGACTCATCGTAGGCGCGTCCGTGCGTCGCGCCCTCGACGATGAATTTGCGTTTGCCCGCGCTCTCGGCCGCCGCATAGAGCGGTTCGAGCACGGTGGCCGTCGGCATCCGCACGTCTCGCGTGCCGCCGATGAAGAGGACGGGGCGCGATATTTTCCCCGTCGCCCGCAGCAGATCGTAATCCTCCGCCGCAAAGTTCAAACGCCACGAAGTGAACTTTATCAAGAGCGTCGCGAAAGGAAAAGCCGGGAGGCCGATGAGCCGTACGTGGTGGCGCGCCGTGTCTGCGAACGACAGGAAGCTCGACTCTGCAACGACGCCGAGCAGTTTTTCGTCCCTGATTTCGGAGGCCGCTAGCAGCGTCGCCGCCGCGCCCATTGAGACGCCCATCAGCACAACGCGGTTGCCGGGTTCGCGCGCGCGCACGAATTGAAAAGCCGCGGCCACGTCGTGCCGCTCGTCGTAGCCGATGGTGGAAAATTCCGAAGGGCTTGCGCCGTGCCGTCTGAGGTCGTAGAGCAGCACGGCGTAGCCCTCGCGCCACAGGGCGAGGCCGCGTTCGAGCATCTCGTAGCGCGAGCGAAACAGCCCGTGCGTCAGGACGAACGTCAACGCCCGCCGCCGCGCGCCGCCGCTCGCGGGCAGATACCAGCCGGAGAGCGTGTTGCCGTCCGTAGAGGTGAACGAAATTGGCTCGAAGGTCGCGCCGTGCGCGGCGGGCGTGTCGGTGCGCCTGCGCTCGTCGGGGCGAGTCCCCGCTTTCGTGATGGCGAAACTCAAGAGCCACGGCAAGCCAAGCGTCACGAGCAGGACGAGCGCAAGCACGACGGCGGAGAGTTTTCGCGCGATGCTCCGGCCGCTGAAACGACGCCGCCGCGCTGAACGGTCGGCCTGCCGCGCGGGGTCGTCGCCCGCGTGCGTGCGCGCCGCGTCGTCGTGCGGGTCTGCGAGTTTGCGCATGCTGAGCGTCGCGCCGAGCGTGAGGGCGGCGCACATCGCGCCGACGCCCGCCAGCCCGTAACGCGGGTAGAGGCGCGCGCCCGCCGCGACCGCGAGCGCGATGCCGAGTTGCGACGCGCCGTTGCGCAGTGCGACGTAAGTGGCGCGCTCCGACGCGGCGACGAGTTCGGTGACGAGCGCTTGCAGCGGCGCGACGCGCAGGGCGGCCAGAAAAGCCGTCACGCAGATGATCGCCCAGAGCCACACGCCCCAATTGAACGTCGGCAACACGAGCACCAGAAAGATCATCGACGCGCTGCTCCAGATGGCGACGCGCCGTTTGCCGTAGCGGTCTGCGAGCAGGCCGCCGAGCGCACCGCCCGCGACCGCGCCCGCCCCGGCCAGCGCGTAGATCAACCCGACCTCGCGCGCGCCCGCGCGGAACGCATCCGAGAGCCACGTGCCGAGATAGGTCGTCAGCCCTACGAGTCCGCCGGAGACGAAGAACGCGCTGACGATGCCGCGCCGCGTCGAGCGCGAACGCATCGCCAGACGCCACAGCGACGCACGCCGCCCCGTCGCCGGTTCATCTACCTTCTCCCGCCGCTCATCAAGCCGGGGTGGCTGCCCGTCAATCTGTAGTTGCCCGTCAATTGTTTGCGCCCGCGCGTCGCCCCCTGCCTCGCCCCCTGCCTCACCCTTCGCCGCCTTCGCGGTCGGCAGCGGAAACTGTCTCACGAGCAGACCCGCGACGGCGACCAGCACGGCCGATGCGGCGAAGACTGCGCGCCAGCCAACGCGCCCCGCGAGCCATGCGCCCAGAGGCACGCCGAGCACGGGCGCGAGAAAATAGGCGACGGCCACGCCGCTCATCTGTTTGCCCCGCCGCGCATAGCTCGAAGCGTCTGCGAGTGCGGCGATGACAAGCGCGCTCACGAGGCCGCCGGCGAGTCCGGCCAGCGCGCGCGCCGTCCAGAAGAGTGTGACGTGCGGCGCAAAGGCCGCGAGCGCATTCGCCGCGACGAAGATGCCGGCCGCTGCCGGCAGCCAACGCACAGGATTCACGCGCCCCGCGCGACGGCCGAGCAAGAGCGCGACCGCCGCCGCCGCCAACGCATAAACCATCGCGCTCGCCGCCACGCTCGTCTTCGCGCTGCCGAGTCCGGCGGCGATCTGCGGCGTGATGGCGGCGACCACCTGCGAGTCAACCAGCGCGACGAGCATCAACAGGCACGCGCATGCCGCGGCGAGTCGCGCCGCGGGCTGCGCCGTGTTGGTGTCGTCTTCGTAAACAGTCGTTGACATAAAAAGCGGGAGTTTGAGCAGTCGGCGCGTCTTCTAAATTTTTTAGTAGAACTGTAAACTTGATCTGTCCGAGGTTGTCCCGCATCTTCGCCTGCGCCACACGCCTTGTCAACTTCAACGTTTGTAGAGCGCACGCCGCGTCGCACGCGCCCGTGCGTCTGCGACGCGAGAGGTTATAATCGCCAGCCTTGTAGCGGATCGAAATTGAGCGTAGCCGGAAGCATTCGCCCCAACTCGTGATAGTTCACAGCGAACCTTCTAAAGCGAGACCCTGATGCAGAGAAACTTTCGCTGGCGTCCCGGCGTGCTGGCGGCCATCGCCATGATGTTGCTCGCGCTGCTGCCGCAAGCCCACCTGTGGTACACGCGCGGCGGCGACTGGCAGGGCGCATACGCCTCCTTCGACGGCGACGAGACGGCCTATGCCGCATATCTCGGCGCGCTCATCGCAGGCCGCCCGCGCCTGAACGATCCTTATACAGGACACGACGAACGAGCGGGCGCGCCGCTCGCCGAATCGCTCTTCTCGATCCAGTTCGTTCCCCCTTACGCGCTCGCGCTGCCCGCACGCGCGCTCGGCCTCAATGCTTCCGCCGTCTTCAACGCGCTCAGCCCCCTCGTCGCCTTCGCCGCCGCACTCGCACTGTTCTGGCTGCTCTCGCTGCTCCTCGGAGACGCACGGCTCGCGGCCTGCGCGAGCGTCTTCATCCTGTGCCTCGGCGCGCTCGCGTCGGGACAGGCGAGCCTCACGCCGCTCCTCAAGTTGCACGCATCGCACGTGTATCTGCCGTTCCTGCGCCGCTACGTGCCCGCGTTGCCCTTCCCCTTCCTCTTCATCTTCTGCGCGCTCATCCGGCACGCGCTCGCTCATGCATCGCGACGCGCGGCGCTCTCATACGCCGTCGCGGCGGGCGCGACGTTCGCCCTGCTCGTCTACTCCTATTTTTATCTGTGGACGACGGCCGCCGCATGGCTCGCCTGCCTCGCGCTGCTCTGGCTCGCCGCACGCCGTGGAGACGAAAGGGCGCACGCCGCAAAACTTTTTCTGACCACGGGCGCGCTCGCCTGCGCGTCGCTCGCGCCCTACGCCGTGCTGCTCGCGCGGCGCGCCGCGACGATGGACAAGGTGCAGGTCTTGCAGTTCACGCACGCGCCCGATCTCTTTCGCGCGCCGGAGTTGGTCGCGCTCGCCGCGTTTCTCCTGCTCACGGTGGGCATGTGGCGCAAGTGGCTCGATGCGCGCAGCGCGCCCGTTCTCTTCGCCGCCTCGTTCGCGCTCACGCCTTTCGTCGTCTTCAATCAACAGATCGTCACGGGGCGCTCGCTCCAACCCGTTCACTACGCCGATTACGTCTTGAACTATCTCTCGCTCCTCGCGCTGACGCTCGCCCTCGCACTCTGCGTTACTCGGCGGCGAGATGAAAGCGACGAGACGAAAGCGACGGGCGGCGAGACACAAGCGGCGGACGGTAAGACGAAAGCGGCCGACGGCGAGACGAAAGAGATGAGCGGCCTTTCATACGCGACGCGCCGCTCTCCGTCTGTGTTACAGCGCCGCTTTCCCGCGCGTGCGTTGCTGCTCTGCGTCGCGCTCGCGGCCTACGGTTGGGCGGCCTTCGAGTTGGTCGCCACGACGCGCCGGTTCGCGCCCATCAACCGTGCGCGCGACGAACAGATGCGCGTTGCCCTGCGTCTGGCGGAGATGGCGCGCGCTGGTGCGCCGACGCAAGCAAATGCAGACGAGCCGGCACGAGCACATGCGGGCGCGCCGACGCAGGCAGTTGAAGGCGTGCCGATGCACGCCGAGCGCCCCGTCGTCCTCGCGACGAGTTTCATGCTGGCCGACAATGTGCCCGCCGCCGCGCCGCAGACGGCCGTCCTCTGGTCGCCGCACATGCATGTCTTTTCGGGACTCACGGCGGACGAACACAGGGAGCGCATGTATCAGTTTTTTCATTACACGGGCGTCGCGCCGGAGAACTTTCGCGCTTTCCTGCGCGCCAATCCGCTGCTCATCTACAAGCTCTTCGGCGCGGAGCGCGCGCTGCCGCGTCTCACGACCGAGTACGCGCCGCCGACCGACAGTGAGATTGCGCGTGAGGAGAGCGCTTACGCTGCTTACGTCGCCGCATTCACGCGCGAGCAGGCCGCGCGCCCCGCGCTCTCCTTCGTCGTCACGTCGCCGGAACGGCCGCACGATCTCGCCAATCTCGAACGCTGGTACGAGCGCGATGCGGGCGAGCGCATCGGCGTCTACACGATCCACCGCGTGCGCCTGCGCCCTTGAAGACTTGCCGGATGCGATCTCGAAAACTTAGTATCAGGCGTTCTGCCGAGTCGTCCACAATCTTTCGCCGGAAACAATCGTTCGCCATCTCCTATGACCAATCCGCTCGAACGCGAAACGCCCACGCGCTGGCGTTGGGGCTTGCTCGCCGCGCTGGCGCTCATGCTGCTCTCGCTCTTCCCGCAGGCGCACCTCTGCTACAAACGAGGCGGCGACTGGCACGGCTCGTTCGCGCATTTCTACAGCGACGAACCGGCCTACGCCGCCTACGTCAACGCGCTCATTGACGGCCGCCCACGCCTGAACGACCCCTACACCGGCCGCGACGAGACGCCGGACGCGCCGCTTGCCGAATCCCTCTTCTCGATCCAGTTCTTCCCGGCATACATGCTGTCCGTCCCGGCGCGCGCTCTCGGCCTCACCACCTCGACCATGTTCATCCTGCTCATGCCGTTCGTTGCCGGAGCCAGCGCGCTCGCAATCTTCTGGCTGCTCTCGATGTTGACGCGCGACGCGAGGCTTGCCTCCGCCGGAGTTCCCTTCGTGCTCTGCCTCGGCATACTCGTCTCCGGTCAAGGCCTGGTGTTGAATTTGTTGGGGCAACAAACCGCCTACGTCTTCCTTCCCTTTCTGCGGCGCTACGTGCCCGGCGTGCCCTTCGCCTTCTTCTTTTTCTTCTGCGGCTTCGTCTGGCGCGCCCTTGCCGCCGAAGCGCGCCGCACGCGCCTCATCTCCGCGCTCGCCGCGGGCATGCTGTTCGCGCTCATGGTCTCTTCCTATTTTTATCACTGGACGATGGCCGCCGCGCTCCTCGGCTGCCTCGCGCTGCTCTGGCTCTCAGCGCGCCCCGCCGATTGGCGACGCGCCATCGAGCCCTTCGCGCTCATCTCCCTGTGCGCCGTCGCCTCGCTCGTCCCCTATTTCATACTGCTCTCGCGCCGCGCGCCGACGATGGACACCGTGCAGGCGCTCACACATTCGCGCGTGCCCGACCTCTGGCGCGGCGTGATCCTGCTCACGGCGCTCGTGCTCTTTGCGCTCGCCTTTGGCGTGCGCAAGCGTTGGCTGAGACCTCGCAATCCCGCCGTCCTCTTCAACACTGCGCTCGCGCTCTCTGTGCTCGTCGTCTTCAATCAACAGATCATCACGGGGCGCTCGCTCCAACCGATGCACTACGAGCAATACATCGGCAACTACGTAGCGCTCCTGGCGGCGGTGCTCGCGGCGGGCTTGCTCTGGCAGGGGCGCACGGCTTTTAAAGTCGCGGGCGACGGCGGCGGCGAAACCGAGAGAGCGACGGCGGGGAGGCGCTTGCTTCCGCATCGCATCTGGTTGCCCGTCGCGCTCGGTGCGCTGCTGTGGGGCGCGGGCGAGACTTTGATCATTACGAGACGCGGCTCGGTGGGCAACCAGTTGAAAGATGAATGGGCGGAGGTCGCGCTGCGCCTGAAGGAGCGGGCGCGGGGTGAGCAGGCCGACCCGCACCCGGTCGTCTTCAATCCGAGCGTCTACCGCATTGATAACCTCCCGACCTATGCGCCGCACGCCACGGTCTGGGCGCCGCACATGTTCGTTTTCTCCAGCGTCTCGGTGGCGGAAAACAAGGAACGCTTTTTCAAGTATCTCTACTATTCGGGCGTCGCGGCGAACGACTTCGAGACCATCTACCGCCAGCAGGGCTTTATCTATTTCGCCATCTTCGGCTGGGAGCGCGCCAACCCCCGCCTGACCGTCAACTATCGCCCCATCACGCAGGCCGAAATCGACGCCGAGAAGAACAACTACGCCAACTTTCACGCCTCCTTCGACCGCGCCCGCGCCGCCGCGCCCACGCTCGCCTACGTCGTCGCGCAGGCCGATCAACCCTTCAACTTCGCGCCCCTCGACCGCTGGTACGAACGTGACGCAGGCGAGCGCGTCAACCGCCACATTATTTACCGCGTCCGCCTGCGGGATTGACGCGCCCGAACTATGATTTTCGCCTTCCGCGCCGCGTGGAAACTATGCAGAAGTTTCGACAAATGACCGACAAAAATTGGGTGTAGTGTCTGTGGCAGAAGGAGAAATTTTCATGTCAAACAGGACGCAAGTCGAAGCACAACCGATGCCGATCAACATCGGCATCGAAGAACAGGACAGGCGCGAGATCGCCGAAGGTCTCTCGCGCCTGCTCGCAGATACTTTTACGCTCTACTTAAAGACGCATAACTTTCACTGGAACGTCACCGGGCCGATGTTCCAAACGCTACACCTGATGTTCGAGGAGCAATACAACGAACTCTGGACGGCCAACGACCTGATCGCCGAACGCATCCGCGCGCTCGGCGTCTTCGCGCCCGCCACCTACAAGGAGTTTGCGCGCCTCACGTCAATCGCGGAGGAGAACGGCGTGCCCGCCGCGACGCAGATGGTGCGCCAGCTCGTCGAAGGCCACGAGACGGCCGCGCGCACGGCGCGCTCCGTCATCACCATCGCCGAAAACGCCAGCGACGCGCCGACCGCAGACCTCCTGACCGAGCGCCTGCAAGTCCACGAGAAGACCGCGTGGATGCTTCGCAGCCTGCTCGCCGAAGAGCGGCCGAACACTGCCACCGCGCCGAACGTCGCCGCCGCGCAGGGCGCGTAAGACGATTTGCAGCCCCGTCAGGGGCGACAGAAGTGTAGCCCACGGCGTGAGCCGTGGGAACGGACAGACCAAACAAAGTGAAGCCCCGTCAGGGGCGACAGAGATTCAAACACGAACTTCTGTCGCCCCTGACGGGGCTTCCGCATGTTATCCAAGTGCTGATCCCACGGCTCACGCCGTGGGATATTAATATGCCGCCCCTGACGGGGCTTCCCCGTAGGGCTTCTGCTTAAATCGAACTCACGTTATGTTATCGCTACGTCGCCGCCGCCATTAGCCTCTGCCAGTTTGATCACCGCCTCCAGCGTGTCTATTTCGTCAACGCTCTTGTCTGCGCGCAGGCGCAGTATGCGCGGGAAGCGCAGCGCGTAGCCGCTCTTGTGCCGCTTCGAGGCCTGCACGCGGTCGAAGGTGACTTCGAGGATGATGCGCGGCTCGACCGTGCGCACGCGCCCGTGCGCGAACTCTTGCAGCGTGTGCGCGCGAAACCACTCGGTCAGTTCGGCCAGTTCCACGTCGGTCAAACCCGAATAGGCTTTGCCGACGTTCAGCAGTTCCGCGTCCTCGGCCGAACGCCGCACGGCGAAGGTGTAATCCGACAGCAGATTGCGCCGCTTGCCGTGGCCGACTTCGACCGCCGTGACGACGACGTCGAGCGTGGCGAGCGCGCGCTTCAACTTCAACCACTCGCGCCCGCGCTTGCCCGGTTTGTAAGATGAGCGCGGGTCTTTGATCATCAAGCCCTCGTTGCCGCGCCCGCGCGCCGCCTCGAACTCTGCATCGAGCAGTGCGACATCGCTCAGGAGTTTCGCCGCCGAGAGCCTGAGCGTCGCCGACGCTGAATCGTCCGCGCCCGAATCTTTATTCGTGATGAGACTTTCGAGCGCGGCGCGCCGCGTCGTGAGCGGCTCGTCGAACATCACGCGCTCACGCGCATAGAGCAGATCGTAAGCGATGAAGACGACGGGCGTTGAGGCGAGCAGTTCATCGCCGACGGTCTTGCGTCCCAGACGCTTCTGCAACTCTGCGAAAGGCAGAATCTCCGCGCCGCGCGCGGGCACGATCTCGCCGTCTATGATCGCGTCGGTCTTGAGAGCAGCAAGCGGCGCGACGAGTTCGGGGAAGCGATGCGTCACCTCGTCGAGCGTGCGCGTGTAGAGCGCGACGCGCACGCCCTCCACGTGAGCCTGCGCGCGGATGCCGTCGAACTTGTCTTCGACGTAAAACTCCGCGGGCATCGTGCGCGCGATGTCTGCGAGGTCTTCGCCCGCCGTCGCGAGCATGAACTTGATCGGGTGGAAGAGGCGCATCGAGACGCCCGCGAGATCGCCCCGGCGTGCGCGCACGGCCGTCTCGCCGATGTCGCCCGTCAGCATGTTGACGCGCGCCACGTTCGCTAGAGGCCGCTCGAAGGCGCGCGCCAGCGCGTCCTCCACCAAGCCCTCTTTGAGACCGATGCGCAGGTCGCCGACGAGCAGCTTGACGAGATACTTCGCTTCGAGCGCCGTCGCGCGCGTGAACGCCGCGACGAGCAGCGCACGCTTGTTTTTCGTGCCCGCCGTGTCGCTCAAAGTGGCGATGAGACTTTCGACCTCGGCGAGCGTGAAGGTTGGCTGATTCACTTCATCGCGCCCGGCCTCGCGGAAGGCTTCAAAGGCGACTTCGCCGGAATCGCCGAGGCGCACGTAGCGCGGGCGCAGATTCTCCGTGTCGAAGCCGGTCACGTCCGAGAGCACGTCGCGCAAGAGGTTCGTGCCGACGTTGGTCGTGCGCGCATCGTGCAGGGCGAACTGGTGTCCGGCGAAATAGCGCGCGGCGCACACTAGGTCGGCATCGTCGAGCGCGTGGAAGTACGCGCCGAGCAGCGCGGCCTTCTCAAGTTTCTTCGTCGTCCCGGCGACGGCCTCCGCCACCTGCGCGAAACGATTGAGCGCGCCGCCTGCGTTGCGGGCGTCGGTCGCGGGTTGTTTGGTAGTTATGTTTTTAGTGCGTGCCATCGTCCTGTTCAGTTCTGGGCGGCGGTTATCTCTGCAAGCACAAGTTGTGCGAATCTCTTAGCCACCGCTATCGAAGGCGCAAACACGGTGACGTGAACGCGCCCCCGGCGGAAGTGAATGGTCGGCCACGCCGCGGTGCCGGGATTTGTCCAGATGTAATTCTCATCGCCCAAATTCGGCAGGCGGCTTCTCCTGCTGCCTTTCCTCGTATCGCTCATGACCGTCGCGTGACTCGCGAAGACATCGCGCGCATCTTTCTCTCTCGCCCACAGGTTGATCGCTATCGCGGCCTGTTGCTTGCCGGCTCTGAGCACGATGTCCTGACCGAGCGGGTCTGCCTCCGGCTTGAGATGAACGCGCTCGGTTTTCCAACGCGGCTCTTTCTCCCGCAACGCTCGTTCGATGTCGGCAAACAATTGCGACTGCTGCGCGACGCCGCTCGCGGGAGCGGACAATAAAAGCAGCGCCGTGGCAAACGCGAGATACAACTTCCTCATCGTCTCCCCTCCATCTCGCAGTAATTAAATCGTGCGGGTTCTCATCAACAATTAAATCGTGCCGGCTTTCATCAACTCGGCGGGCACGCGCACCGCTTCGTGCTCTTCGGGCGCGCCGAACAGTTCGGGATGGATGATGCGCGCGAGAATCTCCGCGCCCGCGACGACGCGCGGGCCGGGGCGACTGAAATAAGCCGTCGCGTCTACCGCCCACACTTCGCCACGCACGACCGCCGGAAGTTCCTGCCAGCCCGCAGGCAGCCGCGCCTCTTCAAGCGCGCCGAGCGTGTCTTCTTTGTAATAGCCGCACGGTGCGAGCACGATCACTTCGGGCGCGTAGGCGCGAATCGCTTCGGGAGTCGTCGTGGTCGAAGGCTGACCGGCGTGGCCGAAGGCGTGGTCGCCGCCGGCGAGTGCGATTTGTTCGGGAACCCAGTGGCCGGGCGCGTATGGCGGCTCAAGCCATTCGAGTACGAAGGTGCGCGGGCGCGTCTCCACTTCCGACAGGACGAGCGCGAGCGCGTCGAGGCGCGTGGCGAGTTCGGCGACAACTTGTTCGGCCTCACGCTCCCTTCCCGTCAGACCGGCGACGGTGCGTATGTTCGAGAAGATGTCTGCGATGGTGTTCGGTTCGAGCGAGACGACGCGCACGTCCGCGTCGAAGAGGCGGGCGGCCGCCTGCTCGACCTGTTTGTAACTGACGGCGCACACGTCGCAGAGTTCCTGCGTGATGATGAGATCGGGACGGAGCGCATGCAAGGCCGCTTCGTCGAGGTCGTAGATCGAGCCGTGGCCGTCGAGTTGGGAGCGTACGGCGTGATCGATCTGTGCGCTCGTCATCGTCTGGTGCGAGATGCGGCTGGCCGTGAGTTGCGGTTTGCCGACGACCGCCGCCGGATAGTCGCATTCGTGCGTGACGCCGACGAGTGCGTCTTCGAGTCCGAGCGCGCAGACGATCTCCGTGGCCGAGGGCAGCAGAGAGACGATGCGCGGCGTGTGTGGGGTGCTCATCAAAAAAATTATTTTCCTGTCTGGAGTTAGCTTCGCCTGAGAGGTTCGCGCGTCAGGGTCGCCGCTGTCAAGAATCTTTGATGCCCGGCGGCTTTTCCCTTTGCCCGCGGCTCGCGCTACAATCTCGCTTCCAACAGCTTTTTCAAACACGTGCAGAGGGGAGCACCACGATGCAAGACAAACCGACGAACCTGCCGACGACGCAGCCCGGCGGCGAGCCGCTGAAGCCGTTCACAAAGGTGGTCGTCGAACGCCGCGCCACCAACCAGTTCACGGCCGAAGAAGTGCCGGAGGAGACTTTGAACGCGATCCTGCAACTCGGGCTGCAAGCCCCTTCGGGCTACAACCTCCAGCCGTGGCGTTTCATCGTCGTGCGCGATGCGGAGAATCGCAAGCGGCTGCAAGCGGCGGCCTACAATCAGGCGAAGGTCGGGCAAGCGCCGGTTGTCGTCATCGCCGTCGGGATGAAAGAGGAGTGGAAGCGGACGGCGGACGAGGTGTTTCAAGAGGGCGCGGCGCGCGGCGCGGGCAACCCCGACACGGTGGAGCAGTACAAGCAGGGCGCGCTCGGGTTTCTCTCGCACATGCCGATGGACGTGTGGGTGAACCGCCACACGATGATCGCCTTCACGACTTTGATGTATGCGGCGGAAGCCTACGGTTTCGACACCGCGCCGATGGAGGGCTTCGACGCGGCGGCGGTCAAACGCGAGTTCGGGCTGCCCGAAGAGGCCGAGGTGGTCGCGCTCTTAGCTATCGGGCGCGCCGAACAGCCGGACAAAGCATATCCCGGTCGCTTCCCGCTCGAACGCATCGTCTACAGCGAGCGCTACGGGGAAGCGTGGAAAAGTAACGCGGAATGATGAACGATGAAACGGGAAACAGAAAACAGAATACAGGAGTCAGAATAGATCGCGCGCTGGTCTTTCTCCTGAGTCTTGTATTCTGAATTCTGTGTTCTGAATCTTTCATTTGTTTTTGGAGTTGAGTTATGACGCAACAGCAAGAGGCGCGTTTCGGCGGGGTGGTGGATCACATCGCGGTGCGCTGCGAGGATTTGGGGCGCGATGTGCGCGAGTATGAGCGCATAGGGTTTCGCGTCGAGACGATGTACGAGGATTGGGCGATGATGCGCGACGTGCGCGGCTTCGGCGTCGCGCTCCTGCCGCCCGACTCGAAGCACCCGCCGCATCTGGGCTTGCGCGTCGAGTCGCGCGAAGAACTCGAACAGGCCGCCACACGCGAAGGGCGCACGCTCAAAGAGCACCGCGACCGCACCGTCTCCTTCTACACGAAAGGCGTCGGCGGGCAGGTCATCGAAGTCATTTATTACCCGCCGGATTACGGAAGCTAGTTTCAAGTTTCAGGTTGCAGGTTTCAAGTTGAAGAACTTCAAACCTCAGACCTGAAACTCGAAACTTGAAACTTGAAACTATGATCTTATTATTCCTCGAATCGCTCGGCACGACGGAGTTGCTCGTCATACTGGTGCTTGCGCTCGTCCTGTTCGGGCCGCGCAAGCTGCCGGAGATGACGCGCAAGTTCGGCAAGAGCCTGAACGATTTCAAGCGCGCGGGCGACGATTTCAAGCGCACGTGGGAGCGCGAGGTGGCTCTGGAGAGCGTGGAGCGCGAGGCTGCCATTGACCGCGCGATGGTCGCCGAACCCGAAGCGGCGGGGCAGCTCACAGCGGACGACCAGGGCACGAGCGCGCCAGAGGCCGCGCACGACATTACGGCCGCCGCCTTCGCCCCCGTGCAGGGCGCGAACATCGCGCGCGGCGCACACGTCGAAACTCCCGCGCCCACGACGACCGACGCCGCCCCTGAGATTGAAGCGACGGAAGCGACGGAAGCAACGACCGGCGAACAGCCCTCGCGCAAGACCGATTGGCTGTAGAAACGCGCGCGTCCAAAGAGATCAGCCCGCCCGAAAGCGAATGGCATCCACACTTTTAGAATCCGGCGACACCAGTGGCGACGAGCGCGATTCGCGGCTCGGCGGCCAGATGTCCTTCCTCGACCATCTGGACGAGTTGCGCCGCCGCCTCGTCCGCTCCATCATCTTCGTCGTCGTCGTCTTCATGGCCTGCTGGTTCGTCTCCGACTACATCTATAACTTTCTCGCGCGCCCGGTGCTCGCCGCGCTTGCCGAAGCGCAGCGACGCCAACTTCCCTTAGGCGGAATCACCGGCAACGAGGCCGCGCTCCCGCTCACCTCCGCTAAAGAGAACGATACCGGCCGCTACGTCTTCGCCGACATGACGAAACTCGGCCAGAGCGTGATCCCCGTGGGCACGTCCGTCGCGGCGCGCGTCGCGCGCGATGCCGGAGGGCAACTCGGCCTCTTCACGGATGAGCCGATCTACGCCGGGGGCACGATCATCCCGAAGGGCGTGCGCCTGCCCTTCGATCTGAACGCGCAGCCCGAGGCTCTGCCCGGTCTGGACGACCGCCTCGTTGTCAACACGGCGCTCGAACCCTTTTCGCTCTACGTGAAGGTTTCGCTCTACACGGCGGTGTGCCTGTCTGTGCCCTTCCTGCTGTGGCAAATCTGGGCGTTTGTCGCGCCCGGCCTCTACCCGCACGAACGCGGCTATGCGGTGCCTTTCGTTATTCTCTCCTCGCTTTTCTTCGTCGGCGGCGCAGCCTTCGCCTACTACATCATCTTTCCCCCGGCGGCGCGCTACCTGCTCGGACTCGGACAGGACTTCCGCCTGCTCCTCAAGGCCAACGACTATTTCGACTTCATCATCTTCATCATGCTCGGTATGGGACTCGTCTTCCAGATGCCCGCCGTCACTTACATCCTCGCGCGCATCGGCCTCGTCACGGCTTGGCTGCTCGTGCGCATCTGGAAGACCTCGCTGATCATCATATTCGTTGCGGCGGCCGTCATCTCACCCACGAGCGACGTGCTCAACATGATGCTTTTTGCCGCCCCGATGCTCGTCCTCTACATCATCTCCATCTTCGTCGCGTGGCTGTTCGGCCGCCCACGAACGACAACAGAGGTCAGAGGTTAGAGGTCAGAGGTCAGTCAAAGACAGTATTTGCCCGTATTTTTACCGACCTCTAACCTCTGACCTCTGACCTCTGTTTTTATCCCTTTCGGGCAACTTTCAGCCCCCTTTGGCGCATCTTGACCTAGTCCAACCGAGGCTCTACAATCGCGTTCAGAAAGTTTGGCGATGCACGAGCGGTCAAGCCCCGGTTTGGGAAGGCGGTGTTGATCTTTCGGCGTCGCCGTTTTCGTAACTTCCGGTCGAATCTATCAAAGGGTTTTCTTTCAAACTCGCACGCGCTTTGTCGGCTCGGTCAGCCCGGCGCGATTCGCGAAACACAAATTTACGGTTGAATACGCAACAGGAGTAGTAAAACGATGGCTCGTACCATTAGTCTACGAAGCACGCTCATTCTCGCCCTCTTCATCTTCGCGCTCGCCGCCCCCGTCGCCTTCGCGCAAAAGGACAAAAAGAAGACCCCCGACACGCAGGACGTGATGGAGCGCCCGCGCGCCAAGAAAGAAGAGGTCAAGAAGATTTACCGCGAGTGGCCGGACAAAGACGTGGCTTACATCATCACGGACGCCGAACGCTCCGCGTACAAGAAGCTCGCCACGGACGAGGAGCGCGAGCAGTTCATAGAAGGCTTCTGGCAGCGGCGCGACCCCGACCCCGACACTGACGAGAACGAATTCAAGGAACAGTATTACGAGCGCATCGCCTACGCCAACGAGCACTACGCCTCCGGCATCCCCGGCTGGAAGACGGATCGCGGCCGCATCTACATCACCTTCGGCAAGCCCGATTCCATCGAGTCGCACCCTACGGGCGGCGCTTACGACCGGCCGAGCTATCACGGCGGCGGCTCGACGACGACCTATCCGTTCGAGACCTGGTTCTACCGCTACCTCGAAGGCGTCGGCTCCGGCATCGAAATCGAGTTCGTTGACCCGACCGGCACGGGCGAATATCGCCTCGCGCGCTCGCCCGACGACAAGGATGCGATGGCGATGGTTCCCGGCGCGGGCTTAACCCTCAGCGAACAACTCGGACGCACCACGAAGGCCGACCGCATCACACAGGGCAGCGGCTACCAGCGCGAACAGGACAGCCCCTTCGCGCGCCTCCAACTGATCGCAGACCTCTCGCGTCCGCCCGTCATCAAGAACGCCGAACTCGCCTCGCTCCTGACCGGGTCGGGCACGATTGAAGACAACCCGCTCAACTTCGACATGCGCATAGACTTCTTCCGCCAGTCGGACGAGCGCGTCGTGACGGCCTTCACGATCCAGACCGAGAACAAGGAACTCTCCTTCGCCGACGTGGGCGGCGTGCAGACGGCGCGCATGAACATCTTCGGGCGCATCACTTCGGTCGCCGGTCGCCGCGTCGGCGTCTTCGAAGACGCCGTGACGGCCACGGCCAGCAGCGCGGAGTTGCTCGACATCAAGAATCGCAAATCGGCCTACGGCAAGACCGTCCCGCTCGCGCCCGGCACTTATCGCGTGGACGTCATCGTGCGCGACCTCAACTCCGGTGCGACTCAGGTCAAACACCTCGGCTTCACCGTGCCGAAGTACGACGCCAAGCAACTCTCGACCTCGACGCTCGTGCTTGCGGCCAAGTTGCAGAGCATGTCGGATGCGCCCGCGGTCGGCCAGTTCACCATCGGCCAGTTCAAGGTGATCCCGAACGTCGCGCGCACCTATCGCAAGGGCGAACCCGTCGGCATCTACCTGCAAGTCTACAACGCGGGGATTGACCAGACGACGCTGCGCCCCTCTGTGGACGTGGACTACGTCCTCTTGAAGGACGGCAAGGAACTCGGCAAGATGCCCGAAGACTGGCGCGGCATGAGCGATGCCGGCCAACGCCTGACGCTCGCCCGCATGATCACCAGCGACCAACTCGCCCCCGGCGAATACGAACTCATGGTGCGCATCAAAGACCGCGTCTCCGGCCAATCGCTCTCGCCTTCCGAGAAGTTCACCATCACCCAGTAGACGGCGCGACCCGTACACGGAAAAAGGCGGCGGCAAGTTCGAGACTTGCCGCCGCCTTCTTTTGCGCGCGCCGCTTGCTCAAAAGCCGCGGAGCGGCGTTGAGTTCCGTGGCTTGCCCGGCAGTCGATTGAACATCGCTCTAGTTCTGAATCATCAGGGTTACTACCCCCGTGACGTTCGGAACTTGCGCAAACTTGAGCAGGGCTTTTCCGAGATCGGCAGAGGAGTTTGCGGCGACGTGCACAACCCAGCCCATCGCGGGCGCTCGCCCGATCACCACTTGTAGCGCGCTCGTTAGAGAAATGTTCAGACTCGCTTTCGTCACGTTGTTCCCTTCGATCAGAACCAGGCTTTTGACAGTCATGTAAGTTTCCTCTTAGCGGTTAACTTCAGGGGCTGCGGCCTCACGCCTGAGCTAAGCTGCCCGCCGCCGCGCTCAACTTGCAGTTGATAACAAGTGTCGGGCGGCGGGTCAGCTTGAGCACATCTTCAGGCGTGGCGCCGTGACGCACTCTACGGGAGGAAATCGCAGCCTCCGGAGGCGAATTCCATGTTGCGTGAGCCTGTGCCGCCTCCGATGGTCACGCCTATGGAAATGCCGAGACCCCATTTAATCTCAGGGTGATTCGGCACGTCGAAGCGGGGGGTGCTCCACCCGGTCGGGGCTAGAGCTAACCCGTCGTGCGAGGCGATCTTGATCTCACCGTCATAAACATGCACGGCGGTCACACAAGCTACTGTGGAGCCTGTCCTGAACCTGATCAACACTGACCCGACGCTTAAACGGTTGTCGTCAACGATGACCGGAGTCGGAATGGCGAAGTGGAACCAGTTGCCGGTGTTGACTCTGGGCACGACGCGGATGAAGAAGCCGGCGCGCCAGACTGATTCAACTCGGTCTGGATATTCGATTTGCATACTGTGTCCGTGAGTCCACATGGCGTGAGCTAAAGGCATGGTCTGTCTCCTTTCAAGGGGTGAGGGAAAGAGCGGGGCGAGGAGTAAATCATCCGCGAGGAGGTCTCGGGAGATCGTGCAGGTTGATGTGTGTCACATCCCTTATCTTCTCAGAGTAAGGATGCGGTTAGGTGAGGTGCTTATACTCTTAACGCGCCGGAAAGTAAATACCCAAATCGCAGATCGTTCGGTTAAGGAACGCAAACGCCCAACGCCGCGACTAAGCCGCCGCGCGCACTAAACGCACCGCGCTCGCCCCGCGAAGGTGCGTTAGTCGCCGGGGCAGCGCACTCTCGCCTCATCAACCTGCTTCCCGCTCGCCGCGCCGCAGCGCGTTGACGAGGTGGTGCGCGCGGCGCGTCGGTTCGGGCTGGCGATAGCCGCCGTCGGTGGCGAGCGTCAGTTCGATTGCGCCGGCCAGATCGATCAGATGACCGGGCGAGACGTAGATCGGCTGGACGCGCGTCTTCGTGCGCAAGGCCGCGCCCACGGTTTCGCCGTTCTTCGGGTCAACGAGCGGTTGCCAACTGCCGCGCTCCTCCGCTAACTCCTCGTGCGTGCCCACGAGCACCGACTTGGCGCAGCCGAGCGTCGGGCGGTTCAGGAACAGGCCGACGTGCGAGGCGATGCCGACGCGGCGCGGGTGCGCGATGCCCTGCCCGTCGAACATCACCGCATCAGGCTCGGTCTTCAATTTCGACCAGGCTTCCAGCACCGACGGCGCTTCGCGAAACGACAGCAGCCCCGGCACGTAGGGAAACTGCGTCTCGCCCACCACGCCAACTTCCTCCACCACTTCGAGCGACGGCAAACGAAGCACCACGATCCCCGTGTAGATGACGGGCGAGAATTTATTGAAGGAGATGTCCGCGCCCGCCACCGTCTCGATCTTTCCGCCCGTGTGCGGCTCGACGCGCACCTGCTCGCGCATGCGCTTCTGCAACTCCACGGCCTCGCGCGGCGTCATCTTCCAATCGTGCAGTTGTTGATAGTTAGCCATCACACCTCACCCTTGATTTCCACGTAATAAGCGGCCATAACATCCGACACCCACGGCGTCGTCGGCCGCTCGAACTTTTTAACCTTTAACGCCCGTCCCGTGCTCCACCATCTCACTCGCTGCGACGGGCGCGCCTTTGCGCGCGATTGAATGGACGCGCCAGCGCGCATCGTCGCGCGCCGGGAAGTCGTGGCGAAAGTGCGCGCCGCGCGACTCTTCGCGCCAGAGCGCCGAGCGCGCGATGATCAAGGCCACCGCGGCGAAGTTGCGCGAGGGCGCACGAAGCGAACGCGCACGCTCGATCTGTTCAAACTCCCTGAGCGCACGCAGCAGCGATTGCCGCGAGCGCAGGATGCCGACGCGCTCCCACATCAGACGCCGCACGCGCTTGCGCACGGCGAGCGCGATCTCGCCCGCGTTCCTGTCCGACACCTGCGCCGCCGCCGCGCCGTCTCCGTTTGAATCGTCGGACGCGGTGACGCGGGCATCTTTGGCGTGGTCGGCGGCGACCGCGCGCCCCGCGCGCGCGCCGAAGACGAGACCTTCGAGCAGCGAGTTCGAGGCGAGACGGTTCGCGCCGTGAACGCCGGTGCAGGCCACTTCGCCCGCCGCATAGAGTCCTTGGAGGGTGCTGCGCCCGTCGAGGTCTGTGCGAATGCCGCCCATGATGTAGTGCGCGGCGGGCGAGACGGGGATGACTTCGCGCGTGATGTCGAGGCCGTGCCGCAGGCAGGTGTCGTAAATTTTCGGGAAGCGGCGGCGGAGGTAACGCGCGTCGAGCGCGGTCATGTCTATGAAGGCGGTGCGCGTGGCGGTGCGTTCCAACTCGGCAACGATGGCGCGGCTCACGATGTCGCGCGGCGCGAGTTCGGCGCGCTCGTGATAGCGCGGCATGAAGCGTTTGCCCTCTGCGTTGCGGAGCACGCCGCCCTCGCCGCGCATCGCTTCGGAGAGCAGGAAGCGCGGCGCGCCCTCCACGTTCAAGGCCGTCGGGTGAAACTGCACAAACTCCATGTCGGCCAACTCCGCGCCCGCCCGATACGCCATCGCCATGCCGTCGCCGGTGGCAACCTGCGGGTTGGTCGTGTGCAGGTACAACTGCCCCGCCCCGCCCGACGCCAGCACCACGGCGCGTGCGCGCAAACTGCGCGAGGCGCGCACGAGCGGGTCTAGATAGCGCACGCCGCGGCAACAATCGTCTTCCACGATCAACTCTTCGGTCGCCGCGTGCGCGCGAAATTCGATGCGCGCCTCGGCGCGTGCGCGTGCGAGCAGGGCGCGGACGATCTCGTGCCCCGTCGCGTCGCCCCCGGCGTGAAGGATGCGCCGGCGCGAGTGGGCGGCCTCCTGCGTGAAGAGGAGTTGGTCGCCCTCGCGGTCGAATTCCGTGCCCCATTCGATCAACTCGCGCATGTAACGCCGCCCGTCTTCCACCAGCACGCGCACGGCGCGCTCGTCGCACAGTCCCGCGCCCGCCGCCTGCGTGTCGTCCTCGTGCAGAGAGGCTTCGTCGTCCTCCGAGAGCGCGACGGCCACGCCGCCCTGCGCGTATTCGGTGTTCGACTCGCTGGCGCGGTCTTTCGTGAGCACGACGACGCGCGCGCCCGTCGCGGCGATTTCGAGCGCGGCGCGCAAACCCGCGATGCCGCTGCCGACGACGATGAAGTCTGTCTGTTGAGTCATGTGTCTGTGCGGTAAGTCGGGCGCGATTCTAGCAAGCGTTGACGTATCGGGCAATCGACGCACGCGCCTGCAAGCGGGCGTCGCGCGGGCGGAGTCTGGCGGGGCGCGCTCGCTTCCCACGTTGCGAGAGTTTCTCGCCGCGCGCTAGAATGGCGGCCACAGTTACCATCCCCTTTCATTCACTTTTGAATTTTGCCCTGGGGCGCAATCAGAGCGGGCACAACCCCCACCTACCGCTCCATGCGCCCGGCTCACAGTTACGGAGGACATTCACATGCTCAAGAGGAATCGCTTCGCGGCGTTCGTGCTCACCGCCGCGCTCGTCGCATCGAGCGTCGCATCGGCGCAGAACAAAACAACACGGTCGGGACAGAAGCTGGGCGGCACGTCCGCCGGTGCGGGGCAGATGCAGGGCGGCGGCGTGCTGCCGCCGATCAAGTTCACGGAGTTTCGCCTGTCGAACGGGCTGCGCGTGATCCTGCACGAAGACCACTCGACGCCGATTGTGGGCGTCAATCTCTGGTATCACGTCGGCTCGAAGAACGAGGTGCCGGGCAAGACCGGCTTCGCACACCTCTTCGAGCACATGATGTTTCAAGGCTCGAAGAATTACGACGACGACTACTTCAAGCCCATACAGGAAGCGGGCGGCAATCTCAACGGCTCGACCAACCCCGACCGCACGAACTACTGGGAGGTCGTGCCGTCGAACTTCCTCGAACTCGCCCTCTTCATGGAGGCCGACCGTCTCGGCGGTCTGCTCGACGTGCTCAACGAAGCCAAGCTCGCCAACCAGCGCGAGGTCGTCAAAAACGAGAAGCGGCAGAACTACGATAACCGTCCCTACGGTCTCGTCGGCGCGAAGATCAACGAGACGCTCTACCCGAAGACGCACCCCTATCACTGGCTGACCATCGGCTCGCTCGATGATCTCTCCGCCGCCTCGCTCGAAGACGTGAAAAACTTCTTCCGACGTTACTACACGCCCAATAACACCACGCTCACCATCGCGGGCGACTTCACCCCGGCCGAGGCGCGCCGTCTCGTGGAAAAATATTTCGGCTCGATCCCGCGCGGCCCAGACGTAACGCCCGTCCCGTTGCAGCCCGTGACGATCCCTGAGTTGAAACGCATCAACATGGAAGACCGCGTGGCCTTGCCGCGCGTCTACACGGTCTGGCCGGTGCCGCCGCAGTACACGCCCGACGAAGCGCCGCTCGACGCGCTCGCCTCGATCCTCGCGGGCGGCAAGAGTTCGCGCCTCTACAAGACGCTCGTCTACGAGCGGCAGATCGCGCAGGACATCTCGGCCTTCAACAATGCCGCAGAGATCGCCGGTCAGTTTCAGATCGTGGCGACGGCCAAACCCGGCAAGACGCTCGCCGAACTCGAAGGCGCGATCAACGAAGAACTCGAACGCATCAAGCAGACGCCGCCCACCACCGAAGAGATCGAACGCGCCTACAACGCGCGCGAGGCGTCTTTCATCTACAACCTGCAAACCGTCGGCGGCTTCGGCGGTAAGAACGACCAGTTGAACCAGTACGCCACGTTCCTCAACCGTCCAGATTATTTCAACGAAGACCTCGCGCGCTATCGCCGCGTGACCGCAGAGGACGTGAAGCGCGTCGCCAATCAATACCTGACCGACAAGCGTCTCATCGTCAACGTGACGCCGCGCGCGCGCGGACGTTCCGCCGGCGAACCCGTGCCGGAAAGCCCTGCGAAGGCCGTCGCCGCGCCCTCGCCGCAGACGGCGGGCGCACCCGCGCCCGGCGCGACGGGTGAAAGCGCGCAAACCGCCACGAAGGCCGCCGCCGCTGCGACCACACCGGCCGGAGCCGCGCCGCCCAACACGGCCGCGCCCGCCAAAGGCGAGCCGGCCAAACCCGCCAGCGCCAAACGCGACCCGCAACAGGCTGCGGCGAGCGCGGCCGTGCTGCCGAAGCCCGGCCCCGAACCGCGCCTCGTGTTGCCTAAAGTGGAACGGCATCGACTGTCGAACGGGCTGCAAGTGTTTCTCGTACGCCACTCCGAACTGCCCGTCGTCAACATGAATCTGCTCATCCGTTCGGGCGCGGCGTCAGACCCGGAGAGCTTGCCGGGCGCGGCCAGTCTCACCGCCGACCTGCTCGACGAAGGCACGAAGACGCGCAACGCGCTCGACATCTCGAACGCGCTCGGCAGCATCGGCGCGCGCCTCAGCGTCGGCGCGGGATGGGACGCCAGCTCCGCCGAACTGACCACGCTCACGCGCCATCTCGACCGCGCGCTCGACATCTACGCCGACGTGCTGCTCAATCCGGCGTTTCCAGAAACCGATCTCAAACGCCTGCGCGGCACGCGCCTCGCCTCGCTGCAACAGCAGCGCGACAACGCAGACGCCATCGCCGGCCTCGTCTATTCGTCAATCCTCTACGGCAACAAGCATCCTTACGGCCGCCCGCTCCTCGGCAACGAAGGCTCGCTCACGGCTCTCAGCCAGGAGGACGTGCGCCGCTTCTACGAAACTCACTACCGCCCGAACAACGCCGCGCTCATCGTCGCGGGCGACGTGACGGCGGCCACGCTCCTGCCGAAACTCGAACGCGCCTTTGCCGCGTGGAAGCCCGGACAGGTTCCTGCGGCCGACGTTTCCATGACACCGCCCGCGCGCGAACGCGCCGGAATTTATCTCGTAGATAAACCGGGCGCAGCGCAGTCCGTCATACAGATCGGACAGGTCGGCGTCGCGCGCTCGACGCCCGATTACTTCCCGCTGCTCGTCCTCAACTCGATGCTCGGCGGCCAGTTCGTCTCGCGCATCAACCTGAATTTGCGTGAGGATAAGGGCTACACCTACGGCGCGCGCTCGAACTTCGATTATCGCCGCGGCGCGGGGCCGTTCACCGCCTCCGGGGGCGTGTTCACCAACGTCACGAAAGAGTCGGTCAGCGAATTCCTGAAAGAGTTGCGCGGCATACGCGGCGAGATTCCCGTCACCGAGCGCGAACTCGAATACGCCAAGCAGGGCATCCTGCGCGGCTTCCCGCGCGGCTTCGAGACGCCCGGCCAGATCGCCGACCGCCTCAGTCAGGCCGTGCTCTACAACCTGCCCGACGATTATTTCAACTCTTACAGCGCGCGCGTGCGCGCCGTCACGCTCGCGGACATCACGCGCGTCGCCAATCGCTATCTAGACCCGTCGCGCATGGCGATCCTCGTCGTCGGCGACCGCAAGGCCGTCGAACCCGGCCTGCGCTCGCTCGGCATCGGCGAAGGCATCACGCTGCTCGACGTTGAAGGTCGCCCGGTGGCAACGGGCGATGGCGGAGGAAGCAAGTAGCGTCAGTTCGAGTCAAGCTGTGTCATGTTCTGACAGCCCCTTCGGGGGCGACAGAAGTTCGAGGTCGAATCTCTGTCGCCCCCGAAGGGGCTGCTCCTCTATAGCCGGAGGGCGCATACAGTCGTCAACGGCGCGGAGTGAAGTGGAGTTAAAAAGCAGGCGGCCTGCGTTGAACCGTTCAACGCAGGCCGCTTGCTCGTCACGTTGTCATGCGAGTCGTATCAGTCGGTCGGCTTCGGGGGCGGGGCTTTGGCCGGGGCGTTAGGCTGCTTCGGCCCGGCGTCGCCGAGGAGGAAGGTGAAGATTTGGGAGTTGGAGGTGTTGCCGCCAATCGCCGTGGCGTTCTGGTGGCAGGTGACGCAACTCTTGTTCTGCGAGTAGGTTTCGATGACCGTGTTAGCCATCACGCAGATGTTCGGGTAGACCGTGGGGTTGGAACCGAGAATCGCGCAGTTGGGGTTGGGTGGGTTCGTGCCCGTCGTGTTCGGGTTGAGGACTGCCACGAGTTGGTAGTTCTCCCAGACCGTGCCCTTCAGCATCGAGCGGTACTTCTGATTAAGGGAGTTGATGTCGTCTGCGATTGGCGTCAAGCGCGAGACGTTGACAGGCGCGGTGGGGGTCGGGAGCGACGAACCCGCCTGGATGACCGGCGGCGGCGCACCGCAGGGCGTGCCGTAGCAATAGCCCGGGTACTGCGCGTTGGTGTAAGGCGGCGCTGGCGTGCCGTTGGGGCCGGGGTTGAACGAAGGCGTGAGCGGCGTGCCGTCGGGACGTTTCGGCGCGTTCGGGTCGCTGATGTCCACGTTGTCCACCTGCTCGAAGGTCGCCCAGTACCACGTCGAGCCGGTCGATGGCGTCAGGCGGATTATGTGCAGCCCGACGAGTCCCATCGGGACGGGGCCGGAGCAGGAGCCGTCGGGGTTGACCACGTATGCGTCGGTGCGGAAGAAACGCCCCGCCACGTCCTTTTTCGGATCGAGCACTTTCCACGCCGCCTTAATCTCGATGGCTCCCTGCTGCGCGTACTGCGGCAGGCCGCTGCCGTAATCGCCGCCGCCGATGACGTACGGTTCGTTGCCGAACGGCGGGACGTGGAACGTGCCTCCCGAATTGAAGGCCGCGCGCTGGTTGTAGGAGATGTAGTAGAGGTAGCCGGGGCCTTTGGGCGTGTCGCCCACCCCGTTGGCGATGTAGGTGAACTCGGACAGGTTGAGGCGAACTTCAAAACGCACGTACTGCAAGTTTTGATCTATGAGCGGGTTGTTGGTGGCCTCGTTGATCTCGTCGATGATCTCGTCCGAGTCGGAATCGTCAGACTTCGCCAGCCGCGGCAGCACCTTCGCGCCGGCGGAGACATTCGTGCAGCCCGAAGGCACAGGCTCCGCCACGTTCCACGCGGTGGGCGCAGAGCCGTCGGGCTTGAAGACTTCGGACTTGGCCTTATAGGTCTCCCAGACGACTCGCAGCGGTTTGCCGTCCGCACCCATCGCGCCGATACTCTTCGACGTGTCGGGCGCGCCGCGCTGATTGGCGAGGGCAGGCCAGTTCATCGCAACGAAGGTCATCCAGCCCATCTCGTTGTACTGCGCCTGTGTCGGCGTCGCCGTCGGCTTGGGCTGGGTGCAGAGCGGTTGATTGGCATCGCAGGGGATTTGCCACGCATTGGCCGGAAGCCCTGCCACCGCGCCCGGTGGGGTGGGCGTTCCTGTTGTCGGCGGCGCGTTCGTCGTCGGCGCGCTCTGGCAGGCGTAGGCGGCTGCGATGAGGGCGCACGTTAGTGTGAGAATTAAGAGTTTAGCTGCACGCATTGAGTTGTTCCTTTCTCGCTCGCTGTAGGTGAGCGGCGGCGCAACCCCGCGCGGAGTAGTCGTCGCCGTATCGGTAAGGTTTGCGGCGGCCGGTTCGAGAGCGGCAGTTAGGGCGAGGTTCGGAGCCTGTCAAAAGATTGCCTGTCCCGGCCGGTTTCCCCGGTCTCCCTCTGGACGGTAAAACTTCTTAGACTTGCTTCAACCGCTTGAATGTATAGCTTGATGGTTTGAGAGGTGCTTAGTTCCTGTTGGACGGCCGGAGTCTAACCGAAAAGCGGCACCGGCACAATAAGAAGTTATCAGCCGGCGCAAGAGGTCATGCCCCATCGCAAGATGCTATATGTTATCTATCGCTTGATCTCACGGCGCGAGCCGCAAGGCTACTCTCCGTCATTCCTCGCGGGGCTTCGGTAACGCAGCATCCGCTTAAATCGAACTCGCGTTAACTTCCATCTCGCGCGTGTGCGCGCGGCTTATCGCCTGATGAGGTTGATCGTCCCGCGACACTTCGGCGCGCCGCAATCGCAACCCTTGTCGTCCGGGTGGTAGGACTCTACATAGTCGAGCGTGATCTCTTCGCCGGGGGCGATGTCGCGCAGGGCGAAGAAGATGATGTGGCCGTACATGATGCGCACGAAGCTGTTCGGCTGGCACGAGTGGTTGACGAACTGCGAGGCGTTGCCGCCCACGCTGCTGTCGATGCCCCAGTAAGGATCAATCGCGCAGATGTGCAGACGATCTTTGCCGCGCATCCGCCGCGCCGCTTCCACGCGCGACACGCGCTCGCCCGTCAACTCCGCGATCTTCCTTCCTTTGCGAAACGCCACGGTCGCGAAACACCCAAGCCCGTCAATTTTCGACTTGCGCGCCTCGATCCCCTCGGCCGCTTCGATCTTTCTCATTCGCCTCGTCTCAGCCTTCGCGCTCAATTTTTACCCGCCTCCAATTCCGCCCGCAGCTTCTTCGTCAACTTCCCCCACACCATCTCGTAAGATTCGCGAATCAAACTCTCCGTCTCCGCCTCTTCGAGCGCGTCGAGCCGGTGCAGCGTCACCCAATGATTGCGCGCCATGTAGGCCGCGGGCGCGATGCCCTCACGCTCGATGAGTTCCGCGAACTTCTCCGGCGTACACTTGAACGACACGCGCGTCGGCGTCACGTCCAGGCTCGCCACGGCGAACATCTTTCCCCCGACGCGGAACAACAGATCGTTATCCCATTGCACGCCTTCCGTCGCGTGCGGCAGCGACAGGCAGAAACGTCTGAGCGATTCAATATCCATCTTTCATATCCGCCTTCCACTCTACCCGCCGGGGCTTTCTCTGTGCCCGCAGAGGTGATTGCTCCCAACGACACGCGACTGCTAAAAGCATCACGCACGCCGATTACTCGAACTGTTTCTTGAACTCCCCGAACTGCTCGCGCAACTCTGCCAACTCTGCGCGCACCGCCTTCAACTCTTCCTCCAAACGCGCCATGCGCCCCGTCTCGCCGCGCGCCTCCGGCGTCGCCGCCTCCGCCGATTCCGTCTCCGCCACCTGCACCTCGCCGCCGAGCAGGTGCGCGTAACGCGACTCCTTCTGCCCGGACTGTCGCGGCAACTTCACCACGAGCGGCACGTCGCGCGTCATCAAATCTTCCAGCGTCGTCTCGACGAACGACAACGCCGAGAACGGGTACAGACGCTCCGTGCGCGTGCGTATCTCTCCGACCGTCTGCGCCCCGCGCAGCATCAGCACGCACATCACAGCCATCTCCGGCGACTTCAACCCCAACGCCTCATCCAGCACGTGCCTGTATTTCGGCACGCGCCCGTCTGCGGTCGTCACCATCCGCACCAGTTTCCGGTCGCGCAAACTCTCCAACGCCCACGCCACCGTCCGCTCGTCAAACGCCACCACCGGGTCGCGGTTCGACAACTGGTTGCACGCCTGCCTGAGCGCGTTCAACGTCAAAGGGTAATACTCCGGCGTCGTCACCTGCTTCTCAATCAACGCCCCTACGACGCGCACCTCTTCCGAACTCAAAATCAATTCTTCGCTCAAGGCTTTTCCTTATGATTAATCTTTACGGTAAGGAGTAACCACGTTCGACAACATGGGGAAGTGCTTTTTATTCAAAGTCACCAGCTCGGCTTTTCTAAACTCAGCGGTGGACGCAATTATAGCGTCTGCAAGTCCGACCCCGTGGCTTTTCCCATAGTCGCGCCTGATGAGTCCACCATTGGCCGCGATCGCATCATCGACAGGGATCACATGAAAGACGGACAGGAAACGCTCCAGCGCTACCCGCTCCGCGCCCTCACGAACGCCCGCGTAAAGCTCAGCCACCGTGATGGCTGAAATAAGCAACGGCTCCGTGAGACTATCTAAATACGAAACGGCCTCTGCCCGCCCGCGCAGGTAATCTATCAGGACATCAGTATCTATCAGCAATCGTTGAGCCATGTAGCCTATACGCCTAGCTTAGCTCCGATCCCATTCCCGCCGGAGGTCTTCCGGCGCGGGCAGGTCTTGACGGTCTTTCCAAATGCCGCGCGCCTGTTGCATCAAGCTTCGATCATCTTCCTTCTGAAACTCGCTGATCAGCCGCTCGACCGCTTCACGAACCAACTCGGCCTCTGACTTACCCGTCCGCTCGGCAATCTCCCGCAGCGCACCGCGCTCCTCTTCCGTCAAATTTATCTCTGTCTCAATCATGCTCGAAGACACCTTTCACGGCTAATGAACCTAATGTATATGCCAGCAGAACTCAAGATTAATTCTTCGCTTGATGTGTGGTCAGGCCAGCCGCCACTTGATGCGTGTGTAAGCGATGCGAAAGCCGTGGCGCTCGGCGTTGCGTTGCGAAGTGCTGCCGGGTTCGGCGCACATCATGGCGATGTCGCAGCCCCGTTCGGCGGCGAAGCGCAGGCGACTGCCGAGCAGGGCGAGTTGCGCGCCCTGCCTGCGCCCTTCGGGGACAGTGCTCGCCCCCGCCAGGAGCACCACGCCATCGCAGATGCCTATGCCGCCCGTGGCAATCGGCTGCCCGTCGAGTTCCGCCAGAAACGATGACGCGCCCGCCCTCTTCGCGCCGATGATCGACAACTGATGTATCTGGTCTGCAAACTCTGCGAACTCGCTCCACCCGCGCATCGCCGTTCGCGCCCACAGTTCGTGCTCGTCTTCTCCGATCACGCGCACGTTGATGTGCGCGTTTCGCGCCGCGGGCAAATCCTGCGCCTCAAGACTGATCGGGCGATACATCACGCTCGACAACTCGACGGGTTGATAGCCCCTCTCGTTCAGCAACGCCAGCAACCCGGCGGAGGCCAGCGGGCTGACCTCGTGCAGGACGGGCGCGCCGCGTTCCCTGAAGAAACTTTCGAGCGTGTCCATCTCCGCGCCCGTAACCTCTTGAAACATGCCGAGGCCAAACGTCTGCGTGATGAGCGATGTTGCGCCGTCGAACATCGCGTATGCGCCCGCCACTTCGATCCACTCCGCGCCGCTATCGGGAAACAGGCGCGCGCGTGTTTCGACGAACTCCGCGTTGGTTTGCCCCTCCGCTCTTTCCAGACGCCGCGCCAGCTCCCGGTCGGCGAAGATGAATTGCCGTTTGTCCTGCTCACTCATAACTTTCAATTATTCCGCCTCGCACATAACATTCAATTTTTCGCTTCCGCCTTCGCCTCACCTCGGACACCTTCGCACGCAAGCTTGCAGCTCTCGTCTATGCGTCGGACGCAAACAACATAATCTCCGGCGCATCACTCGACAACCTGACGAGCCGGTCGAATTTCAGCCCGATCTTTTCCAGCACCCTGATCGATCCGGCGTTGTCCGCGTTCGTGATCGCCAGCAGACGCTTGAGTCCGAGCGTGTTCAGCCCGTAACTCATCACGGCGGCGGCCGACTCGCAGGCGTAACCTTGTGAGCGGAAGCGCGGGAGGAAGGCGTAGCCGATGTCTGCGTCGGGCAGCGTGTCTCGCTTCACCAGCCCGCAGATTCCGGCGGGCGTCCCCGTCTCTTTCAACTCGACCAGCCACAATCCGAAACCGTGTCGCGCGTAGCTCTCGACCGGCACTGTCAAAATATACTGAACCGCGTCTTCGATAGTTCTCACGCCCTTGTCGCCGATGTTGCGCAGGAAGGATTCATCGTTCAGTAGTTCGAGAATGAAGGCGGCATCGCCCGCGTCTAACCGGCGAAGATTCAAACGCTCTGTTTCGAGGATGTTCGCAGGAATAGCACCCGGCGTCCCGGCGCGTCCCGGCTGAACGTCAGGCGGGAGCGGATTAAATTCTTCGTTCACTGTTCCAACCTCGCGCGCCCGCTCACTGGCGAGAATAAAATCCCAGAAACGACTGCTTCCAGGTCTGGCCGTTGTCCGTTGAGATGTTCCACTCCTGCTGCACACGCCCGTCCGGCAAAGCCGTCCACTCGATGCGGTCGCGGATGCGCCCACGCGGCGTGTCGCGCTCGCCCGCCAGAGACATTTTCTGTTTGTCGAACGTCCCCGTCAGGTGCAACACTCCGCCCCCGCCTCCGACCCACAATTGATGCCACTTGCCGTCGCTCCGGTCGAAGTAGTTCAAACTCGTCCCCGCGTTGCTTGAGACACCGCCGTTCCAATTTTCGCGTATGGCGCACCCGCCGGAAACTTTCGTAATCTCACTTTTACCGAGTTCATTCCCTTTTTGATCTTTCACCACCCACGTCCCCAGCCAGAAGTCGAACTGGCGGAAGTCGGACGCGGCACAGGGGTTGGGAGGCGGCGACAAAGGGGGCGTCTGTGTCGTCGTTGCCGGCGGCGTCTGCTGTGGCACAACTTCACCGGCGGCAACGGCGACGGGACACAGGAGAGATTGGAGACACAGGAGGAAGATTAGTTTTCTCATGTTATTCGACTCCGCTATTTCGCATCAGCTGGCACGTTCTAGGGCGCGGGGAAACGCGGGCAGTATATCTCCGCTCGCTAACTTTATCTACGCGGGCTGCAACTGTGACTTGAGCACACGCGATGTTAAAATGTGTGGGCAATGAATCAGGCAATACATCTCACGGGGTTGGACGCGGCGGAGTTGTCGGCGTTCGTAGAGTCTTTCGGCGAACCGGCCTATCGCGGGCGGCAGTTGTTCGGCGCGCTCTTCAAACGGCGTCTGCGTTCATTCGACGAGATGACGGACTTGCCGAAAAGTTTCCGCGCGACGCTCGCCGAGCGCGCGACCGCTTCCACCTTGACGGTCGAGTCGCGCTACATCTCCGAGGACGGCACGCGGCGTTACCTGTTGAAGACGCACGACAATCTTCCCGTCGAGACCGTCTTCATCCCGGAAGAGCGACGCGACACCATCTGTTTCTCGTCGCAATCGGGCTGCCCCCTGCAATGCGATTTCTGCCTGACGGCGAAACTCGGACTCCTGCGCACACTCACGGCGGGCGAGATCGTCGAACAGATCGTGATCGCCCTGAACGACGCTTACGGCACGGGCGCGAAGACGCCGCGCGGCACGAACCTCGTCGCGATGGGCGCGGGCGAACCGTTCCTCGCCTTCGACTCGCTGATGAAAGCCCTGCGCATCATGGCAGACCCTGCGGGACTCCACATCGTGCCGAACCGCGTCACCGTCTCGACCGCCGGGATCGTTCCGCGCATACTTGAACTCGCGCGCGTGCCCGACCGCCCGCACCTCGCCATCTCGCTCGCCGCCCCGACCGACGAGCAGCGAAACGTCTTGATGCCAATCAACAAAAAGTGGCCGCTCGCGGAGTTGCTCGCGGCGTGCAAGGAGTTCGAGGCGTCTTTGAGGCCGGGCGAGCGTTTCACGTTCGAGTACGTGATGCTCGATGGTGTCAACGACTCGGACGAGCACGCGCGGCAACTGGCGAATCTGCTCAACCGCCATCAACTGCGCGCGAAGGTCAACCTGATCCCGCACAACCCGGCCGACCCGCTGCCCTATCGCCCCACGCCGCTCGGTCAGGTCGAACGTTTCAAGGCGATCCTCGAAGCGAAAGGCGTCCACGCCTACGTGCGCCGCCCGCGCGGGCGCGACATCTATGCCGCCTGCGGCCAGCTCGCCGCGCGCCGTCCCGTAAACAACCTCAACCCGCAGACCTTGCATCAATTGATAAGCTGACTGCCGGAGTCTTCATCTTAACCAAACTGAAAGCCGAAATGATTCGAAAAATATTTACCACGCGCATCGCCCTGTTTATCGTCGCCGCCACGCTGCTCGTCGCCATCGACACGACAGCGCGGCGCGCCGCAGCATTAACTAATATCGCTTCGCCCGCCGTGCAGAGCAACATCGGCGTCAACGGTTTCTTCGCCGCCGACAAAGCGCAGCGCGGGCGCAGCGTTCAGGCGGCGGTCGTGCTCGACATCCCGCACGGCTTCCACGTCAACTCGAACAAGGCCGCCAAATTCTCCATCCCGACCGTCGTGAAGATCGACGCGCCGAAGGGCTTGCGCATCACGCCGGTCGCCTATCCGCGCGCCGTCGTGCGCCGTCTCGGCTTCTCGAAAGAGCCGCTGTCGCTCTACGAAGGCCGCGCCGTGATGCGCTTCAATGTCGTCGTCCCCGCCAACTACCAGACGGGACTGACCGAACTGCGCGCGAAAGTGACCTACCAAAGCTGCAACGACGAAGTGTGCTTTCCGCCCACCACGCGCGAAATCAAACTCGGCATCAACGTCGTCGGCGCGAACGAATCCGTCAAGCGCATCAATGGTCAGTACTTCGGAAGAAAATGATGAATGATGAATGATGAACGATGAATGAAAGCCAAATGCTTTTGTCTTCAGTTCATCATTCATCATTCATAATTCATCATTTCTTCCAATGACTGCCAGCAGCCGGCCGGTGCGGCCGTGTAGTTTTTTGTCGCGGCGGTAGGAGAAGAAGAGATCGTCGCGGCAGATGGTGCAGAAGGGTGCGGTGTGGATGCGCGCGTGTGAGATGCCCGCGGCGGCGAGTTGGCGGCGGTTGGCTCTTTGCAAATCAATGCGCGCATGTCCCTCGCGCGTGGGCACGAGCAGTTCGTCGGCGTAGTTGAAGCGCGCGCGGAAAAGTTCGATCACGTCCGCGCCGACTTCGTAGCAACACTGAAGCGCGGCCGGGCCGATGCAGGCGCGCACATCCGCGGCGCGCGTGCCGAACTCGGCGCGCATCCGCACGAGCGCGGCGGAGACGATTTCCGAGGCCGTGCCGCGCCAGCCCGCATGGACGGCGGCGCAAGCCCCGCTCCGCGTGTCGCCCAGAAGAATGGGCACGCAGTCTGCGGTCTGGACGCCGACGAGGATGTGCGGGGCGTTCGTGGTCAGCGCATCGCAGCGTTCCACGTTGGAGTCGAGCGCGCCCTCCGTCTCGCTGCCGACGACGCGCCGAACGTTCGCGCCGTGAATTTGCCAGCAGGTGGCGAGTCGCCAGTCGCCGGGGAAAAGTTTGAGGAAGCGGCGACGGTTTTCGTGTATGTTGGCCGCGTCGTCTTCGTTGAAGCCCGCGAGGTTGAGCGCGCCGTGCGGCAGGGGGCTGCAACCTCCAGAGCGCGTCGAGAAGCCGTTTGCGAAGCCCTCCGTTTCCAGTTGCGTGCAGACGAGCGCGCGCACGCCGCCCTGCTCGCGCCAGCGAAATCCGGCGCGCGTGAGAAGTTCGGAATCCGTCGTGATCATCTCAATTGGCATAGACATCATCGAAGTGGCGCGCGTGCGCGCAGTGTTGCGCCGCACGCCGCGTTTCGTCGAGCGCGTCTTCACCATGGGCGAGCGCGACTACTGCGAGCGGCGGGGCGTCGGAGCAGTGCAGCACTACGCCGCGCGCTTCGCCGCGAAAGAGGCCGCGCTGAAGGCGCTCGGCACGGGCTGGAGCGGCGGTCTGGCGTGGCAGGACATCGAAGTCGTCTCCAACGCTGCGGGCGCGCCCTCCGTCCTCTTTCATCATCTCGCACGCGAACTCTTCGAGCGTTCCGGCGCGAACGCCTCACACCTCTCCATCTCTCACACCACCGTACACGCCATCGCACAGGTCATACTCGAACGCCGCGACGTTGACCCACAAACAACTTCTGAATTGTAACGCAGACGCCGACAAGTTAAAGCCTCGGACGCGGCAGCGGGCAATCGCATCGAAGCGGCGACGGGTACGAGCCGCAACGTAAGGGCGTATGAGGTAAGACGCAAACAGGAATGAGCCGCAAAGCAGCTCATTCCTGTCGTCGCTATCGCGGTTCATCTCCGTCTCGCGCGGCGCGGCATTCGTCTGATGCGGATTAGCGTTGAGCGGGGCGGCTGACGACAATTTGCGGCTCGTTGGTGAGCCGTGCGCGTCCGCCGCGACTTTGCTCGATTTGCGTCGTCTGAATTGAAGGCGCGGGGAGCACTACGGGCGCGCCTGCGTCGTGCGACGGCGGCGTCCGCGACGAGGCAAAGGCGCGCGTCGAATCATCCCGCACGCCGGTCGTCGGTGGTGGCGCAAGCGGCTGTGCGTCGGAAGCCGCGAGGGGCGTGAAAAGCGGTTGATGCGTCATGCATTCGGAGGTCGGGGCAAGCGCGTGTGTGACGGCGATGCGTTCGCGCTCAGGACAAGCGGGCGAGGCCAGTTGCCCGGTCGCCGGATCGATCTCGACGGAGATGACGCCCGCCGGGCGTAGAAAGGCCGCGCCGCCAAGTTCCGGCCGCAGTTCGAGCGCGCCGCGCACGAACTCCGCCCAGACGGGCAGCGCGCTCTCCGCGCCCGTAAGTCCGAGTTGGCGGTTGTCGTCAAAGCCGATCCAGACGACGCAGACGAGCCGCGGCGTGTAGCCGACGAACCACCCGTCGCGTGAGGTTCCGGTCTTGCCCGCGAGCGCTGATAGTTTCAACATCCCGCGCGCCGAGCGTGCCGTGCCCTCTTCCAAAACGTTCGTGAGCATGTCCGTGATCATGTGAGCCGTCGCAGGCTGGACGACCTCTGTGGACGAAGGCAGAAACTCTTCAAAGAGTTTCGCGCCGTCGGCGTCAACGGCGCGCGTGACGGACGAGGGGCGCGTGCGCGTGCCGCCGTTGGCGAAGGCGGTGTAAGCCGATGCGATCTCAAGCGGCGTCGTCTCGGTCGTGCCGAGCGCAAGCGAGGGATAGGCAGGGGCTTCAGGCAGCCCGAACGTTTCGGCCAGCGCGGCGACGCGCGTCAAGCCCGTCTGCATGGCGACGTCAACCGTCACGACGTTGAGAGATTTCGTGAGCGCCGTGCGCATCGTCACGTCGCGCATGGAGTAGCCGCCGCCGTAGTTGGCCGGGCGATAGGCGGGACTGTGACGGTCGAAGTTGAAGGCGCGCGGCGCGTCGGCGAAGAGGCTCACGGGCGAGATGCCGCGCTCCAACGCCGCCGCATAGACGAAGGGTTTGAAGACCGAACCGGGCTGACGCCGCGCGTCTGTGGCGCGATTGAGTTGCGAGGCGGCGTAGTTTTTACCGCCGACCATGGCGAGCACGTGGCCGGTCTGCGGGTCGAGCGCAACGAGCGCGGCCTGCGGTCGGGCGTCGCCGGATTTGTAAACTCGTTCGAGTTGCGCGAGTTGGCGTGCGACGGCTTGCTCCGCCAGTTGTTGCAGGTCGAGATCGATGGTGGTGTAGACGCGCAGGGAACGCTCGTCCGCGCCGCCCGTTTGCAGTTGCGACTCGATGGCGCGGTTGACGTAATCAATGAAGTAGGGCGCGGTGGCGCGTGTGGCCGGGTCGAGGGGCGCAACCCTGGTGGCTTCGCCGGAGGCTGCGCGCGCCTCTTCGGCGGTGATGGAGTTGTCGCGAAGCATGGCGGCGAGCACGGCGTCGCGGCGCGAGCGCGAGGCTTCGGGGTGGCGGTCGGGCGCGTAGCGCGCGGGGCTTTGAATCATCCCGGCGATGGTCGCGGCTTCGCCGAGCGAGAGGTCACGCAACTCTTTGGCGAAATAGACGCGCGCCGCCTGCTTGACGCCGCGCACGGCGAACGCGCCGCGCTGGCCTAGATAAATCTCGCTGCAGTAGAGCGCGAAGATGTCTTCTTTAGACAGGCGGCGTTCGAGCGCGGCGGCGAGAAGGGCTTCGTTGAACTTGCGCGAGAGCGTGCGCTCCGGTGTGAGATAGGTGTTCTTGACGAGTTGCTGCGTGATGGTCGAACCGCCCTGCCGCTCCGGCGCATTCGCGCCGCGTGCGCCGTCGCCCGTCCAACTCAGGAGCGCGCGGCCGATGCCCGTCACGTCGAGACCGTGGTGCTCGAAAAAGCGCCGGTCTTCGATGGCGCGTATGGCGCTCGCGAGCACGGGCGGAATGTCTGTGTAGGCGAGCGTCGAGCGAGTGCCGGTCTTCTCCGAGGCGTCGTTCGTGAGGGCTTCCGGCTCAAGCGCGAAGGCGTCTAGCCGAACGCCTTCACCCGTGATCTCTCCGATGTGCCCCTTTCGATCAAAATCGACGCGCACGACTTCGGGCGTGAAGCCTTCCGTTGCCGCCGACGCAGACTGTTCACCGCCCGGCGTGCGACGCGGGCTGATCTCAATCGCGCCATCCTCTGTGATGCGAAACGCGCCGCTCCACACGTCGCTCGCGGACTGTTCGACGTAACCGGCGCGGCGCAGAGTTTCGACGAGACGCGCGCGCGGAAAATTTTGCCCGGCGCGCAGCACGCGCGGCGCGGCGTAGAGTCCGGCGCGGCTCGTCAGATAGCCCGAGGCCAGACGGCGGTCAATCGTCTCGGCCGCGCCCTGATAGCAATAGACGAGCGACGCGGCCACACCGGCGCACACGACGAGGGCAACTAGACCCGCCAGACGCAAGCGTCGCGGCCAGTCGCGCGTTTTCCGCTCGCGCGCCCATCCGCCCGCGACCGGCCGCGTCTTTAACAATCGCGGCAGTCTCCGCGCTCCCCGTCGCTCCGATGTGATTTCAATTGCCATGATGAAATTTGTTCTTAGTCAATTGTCACTGGTCAGTTGTTCACATCAATCTTTAGTGGCGCGTGTGATAAGCATCAACAACTAACTGCTGACGACTGACGACTGACGACTGACTGCTGACAAGTTTTTTAGACACACGTAGCCCCGCCTTCGGACTCTCTCGTCCGTGCCGTTTGGTGCGCGACTTGGTGATGTGATCTGTAAACGACTAATCGGCGGCGAATTCTTTGAACGAGTTCGTCACCCGTGCGGAGCGCGGCTGCTTCAGTGCGCGGCGGAAGCGCTCAGAGCAGTCGCGGCCGTGTCGCCCTGCTCGATTCGGCTGCCTTCCGCGCTCACATCTGCACTTGCCCACTGGGAGAGAGCCGCCATCGAGACGGCGAGCGTGATCATTAACATGATGATGGCGGCCAGTTGTGCGAGATTGTTTCCTAGTTCTTTCATTGCCCGCTACCCCTCATTCGGAAAGTCTTCCGTCGCCACTGTTGAGCAATGTTTGTGCCAGCAGACAACACGAGGCCGCAGAGGCATGCGTGCGCCCCTGTATGCTCTGCTTTGCAAAGAGTTTAGAAGTTTGAACGGAGGCTTTTGGAGGACTATCCTGAGCGGGGCAGAAGCGGCACACGTCGCTTTTCCGTACACCGCCGGAAGAGACGCGCCGCGCGGCGCTGTCTGGAAACAAGTCGTTTAGTGCGACGACGTGCGATGTTTGCCGTCTTCGCGCGCGTGCGGGGCGTTCGACACGTGGGTGGGGCGACGCTCGATGGCGTTTGCGTGTGGGCGGTGTAGGAGGCGTTGTATCCACGTCGTGTGCTCTTGGACGGGCGGCGCGAGCAGCGACTTGATGCCGGCGAGCGCCTCGCGCGCGGCCTCTTCGCCCGCCGCGATCAGTTCGGCGGCGCGCGTCATTTCGTCCCAGCGGATGTGGCCGACCTTCGGGCGAATGACGATGTCGGCGTTGCGCCCCTCGTAGGTCGAGACGGTGCGCTGCACGACCATCATCGACTGGAAGAGCACACCGATGGCCGACTGCGGCGGCCCCAAAAACTTCGCGCCCTCGGAATTCACGTCCACGGCGATCACGATGTCGGGGCCAAGCGAGCGCGCGGCCAACGACGGCACATTGGCGACGAGTCCGCCGTCCACGAGTTGCCGCCCGGTGGCGTCCGTGACAGGCACGTACCAACCGGGCACGGCGCAGCTCGCGCGAATCGCAAAGGCCGCATCGCCCTCGTCGCACATGACGACCGCCTGCCCCGTGTGCAAGTCCGTGGCGACCGCGGCGAAAGGGATCGGCATCTCTTCAAAGCGCGTGACGGGGAAGCGCGCGCGAATGTACTCCTCCATGCGCGCGTTCGATTGCACGCCGAGCCGTGAGAGCGTCACACGCCCGAAGTTGCGCCAGCGCATCTCGCGCCCCAGAGATTCGAGTTCCGCGACGCTCATCCCGGAGGCGAACGCCCCGCCGACGAGCGCACCCGCCGACGTGCCCGCCACTGCGTCTATCGGCACGCCCGCATCCAGGAGCACCTTCAACACGCCGACGTGCGCCGCGCCCCGCGCCGCGCCGCCCGACAACGCCAGCCCCACGCGCAACCTCGCGGCAATTTGTTTTGCTTCTTTGCGCCACATGGATTAGGAGTGATGAGTGATGAGTGATGAGTGATGAGTAAAAGACAAGTGTTTTTACTCATCACTCATCACTCATCACTCATCACTTTTTTATCACACTTGATTGAGGATGACGATCTCGGCGCGGGTGCGTGCGTCTTCGAGGAAGGCATCGGTGTCGGATTCGATCTTGTCTTCGGTGAGCGTGCGTTCGATTTCGGGCGCGGCCTGTTCGAGCGTGGGGACGATGCGACCGGGCGACTGGCGACGGTGGCGCGGCACGTACACGTCGCGGTAGTAGTCCGCGATCTCCTGCTGGGAGATGATGGTGAAGGAGCGGAAGCGGAAGTTGAGATAGTTTTCGATCTCGACGCGCTGACGGACGATCTCGCGCAAGCCCTCGCCCGTCAAGCCGACCCGCGCCGTGCGTTCGTAGAAGGCGGACTGTGAGGGGAAGCGTTTGACGAGTTCGTTCAGAGCCTTATCCACATCGGCGTCCGAAGGCGTGATGGTCGGGAGTTTTCCGGCTTCCTGCGAGATGAGTCGTTGGTCGATCAACAGATTGAGGACGCGCTGCAAATCTTCGGAGCGCGGCTGGTCAAGCGGCGTGTCGGGCTGCAAGGCCAACTGCCAGAGCAAGTCTGTGTAAGTGATCAACTCGCGGTTGTTGATCGTCGCCACCCAGCGATCCACAACTTCCTGAGCGGAGGCCGAAGGAGTAAGAAGGGTAAAGGGTATAGGATAAAGGACGAAGGCAAGCAGAAAAGCGCGCGCTCCCCTGCCGAATGTTCTCGCTGAAAGTTCTCTCTTCATCATTTCCTTTACCCTTCCCCCTTTTCCTTTCCCCTGTCCTTTTTGATTCCCCTGTGTCTCAGAACGCCTGCCCGAAGCGGAAGTGCAACTGCGCGCGGCGCAGGCGCACGGTGCCGGGCGGCGTGGGGAAGGCTTGCGGCAGTTCAAACTCCGGCGGGTTGACGAGGAAGCCGTAGTCTATGCCGAGCGCGCCGATGGGCGTGCGGACGCGCAGGCCGAGGCCGACCGTGTGCGTCCACTGAACGCGCAGGTTGCGCATGTTGATGGTGTCGCCGGGTCGCCGGTCGTTGCGCCCGAAGATGTCGCCGATGCGGCGGAAGACGTTGCCGCCGTCGTAGAAGGGCACGATCTGGAAAGTCTTCGTGAGCGGCACGCGCGCTTCAAGGTTGACGACCGCCATGGCGTTGCCGCCGACGGGCACGGTGAACGGGTTGAGCGTGACGGGGTCGCCGTTCGAGTTGCGGAAGACGCCGCCCGAGCAGAAGGGGACGTTGATCTGGCTGCCCGAAGTCGAGCCGGTGGGGCAGATGGCGAGACGCGGCCCGGCCTCTTCGAAGGCGAAGCCGCGCAGTGTCGTCGAGCCGCCGGTAAAGAATCTTTCGCTGATGGGAAGCGTCTGGTCTACGTCGTCGATCACACCGTCGCCGTTGCGGTCGGTCGGGTTGAAGAGGCTGGCGACGCCGAGGTTGAGGTTGACGCCGAAGACCGTGCCGCGCACGCGGCTCTGCAAGCCGCCGAGTATGCCGCCGCGTTCGCCGGGGAGTTGCAGCGTGTCTGGAGGGCCGCCGAAACGGAAATAGCGTCGATAGGTGGCGAGCAGTTTGGTGAACGACAGATTGCCGCCGAGTTGTTTGATGGCGACGGCGTAGTCCACGGTCAGGAACTCGCCGCGCGAGGGGTCGAACTGCCGGTCGCGTGTGTCGCGCGTGAACGTCGCGCCGAAGCGAGAGAGGCGCACGGCCTTGTCGGGTCGAAGAATGGGCGCGACGAGCAGGCTCTGGATGTTGAAGAGGCGCACGTCCTCGTAGTTGTAGCGCAGGAAGAGGATCGTGCGCGAACGCTGCTGGATGACGCGCTGCGTCTCGATGTTGAAGGTGAAGCGATTGATGGTCGGCTCGCCCGTGCGCTCGCCGAACTCGTCAATCGGACGCCCCTCTTCGTCAAGGCGTTGGACGACGCCGAAGTTGCCGCGATCAATCGTCGAGCGGAAGAAGCGCGTGACGTTGACATCGCGCTGGTACTGCGCCGAGACGGTGAGCGGCGAGAACCTTTGCCGGCCGTAGGTGCGGAAACGCGGGTCGAAGTATTCGAGGCGTAAGAGTTGCTGGCGGCGACTGGCGCGCGTGCGCAGCGCACCCTGCCGCAGTTGGCCGAAGAGGTTGTTGTTGCGCAACTCGAAGAGTCCGAGCGGCCCGCTGTCGGTCGAGTAGCCGCCGCCGTAATCCAGACGGCGCGGCTTGAGTTCTTCGAGGTCTATGATCACGTCGCGGCGACGGAAGCCCGCGGCCGTCTCGCCCGCCGCTTCGGTGCGGATGATGACCTGGCGGAAGGCGTTCGTCTCGTAGAGCACGCGCTCGGCTTCGGCGAGGCGGTCGGAGCGCAAGACCTCGCCCTCTTTGAGCGGGATGGCTTCGAGGATGGCCTCGCGCTTCGTGCGCATCGAAGCGTCCGGCGTCGTGACTTCGTTGCCGTTGATGATGATGCGATTGATGAAGACCTTGCCGCCCTCTGTGACGTTGTAGACGAGCCGCACCTGTTCGTCGTCTCCCTTCTTCGGGAGTTCGACGATGTCCACGCGCACCTCTGCATCGATGTAGCCGTTGCGGGCGTAGAGATTGCGTATGCGCTCTGCATCGGCGCGCGCGAGCGTGCGCGCGAAGGGCGCTTCGACGATGGTGCAGGGTTCGCTGCGGAAATTGGCGTTGCGGCATGGCTCTTCGCGCAGCCGCTCGGTCGTGTAGAGCTGGTTGCCGCGAAAGTCCACGCCCGCCACGCGCGTCAGCGGCCCTTCGGTGACGGCGAAGGTGATGATCAAATCCTCGCTGTCAATGGCGACGCCCTGTCGGACTTCGACCATTGCTTTGCGATAACCGAGATCACGCATGCGCGCCTGCACGGTGCGCTGGTCGCGCAGGAGCAACTCGCGGCTCGTGTAGCCGCGTCGCGAGCCGAGGAACGGGATGATGCCGAGGATGCCGCTGGAGGGTTCGGAGCGGAGTTCGTCCGCCAGATCGTCGTAGGTCAGTTTCTCCGTGCCCTCGATGCGAATCGCGGCGAGGCGGAAGCGGCGGCCGAGTTCGACCGTGTAATTGATGTTGACGGTGCGGCCGCTCAACTCGCGCGCGTTCAAATTGTCGCACACGCCTCCGACGACGGGCGGGGCGACAACTACTGCCTGCGCCAGTGGGTCGGACGTGATGACATTCCCGTTCGCCGTCAGCGCGGGTGTTGTCGGCGCGGGCGTCGTCGTTGCGGCGTTCGGGTTCGCGGGCGTCGTCGTTGCAGGCGTGTTCGGACTGACTGCCGCAGGTGCGTTCGGGTTGGCATCGGCGGTCGTGGTCGTCGCCGCGCCCGTCGTCGGCGCGGGCGGCGCGGGGCGATCAACGGCGCAGGTCGAGGTCACGTCGGCGAAGAAGTAGCCCTGTTGTTGGAGATGGTTTTTCAGCCGCCGCGCGCCCTCCGTGATGGCCGCCTGATCGATGCTGCCTTCGCGCTGGACGGGCAGAAGTTCTTCACGCTTCTTTTCGCCGACCTCGAAGCCCGTCACCTCCACGTTGACGCGCGGCCCGATGCCCCCCGTCAAATTCACCGTGATGGTGTTGCGCGCCGAATCAATGACCGTCTGCGCCTCGCCGAGTTGCGGCGCGAGGAAACCTTTCTCCATGATGGCGCGGCGGATGCGCCCCACGTCTTCGCCGAGCGCGGTGCGCGTGAAGGGCGCGCCGGGCGCGAGCCGCAATTCGGGGCGCACCGTCGCCGGGTCGAAGCCGTTGATCTGGATATTGAAAGACTCTACGCGCGCCTGCTCGCCGGGGTTGACCGTGTATGAAACGACCGCGCCCGTGCCCGCCGCATCGAGCGTCCGCGCGAAGGTCACGTCGGCGCGAAAGAAGCCGCGGTCGCGCAGGTAAACCTGTATGGCGTCAGCCCCCGCGCGCAGGGCTTGATCGGAGACGCGCGCGCCGGGGTCGAGCAGGTTGAGGCGCGCACGCAACTCGTCTGCGGTGACGGGCGCGCCGGGTGTAACGCCCACGAGGTCGAGCCGCACATCCGTGACGCGCACCTGCGGCCTGACGACGAAGCGCAAGGCCACCGGCACGGCGTCGCCCGCCGTGCCCGGCGCGACGCGCACTTCGCTGGCCTCCACGCGCGCGTTCTCCACGCGCCCCGAATCGAACAACGCCTGCAAAGATTCGCGCACGCGCACGGCCGAGAAGGGCGTGTTCGGCGCAATGGTCAACAGCCGCCGCAACTCGGCCTCGCCCGTCGTGTTGCGCGCCGCGCCCTCATACACCACTTCGACCGACGCAACCGTGCGCCCTTCGTAACGGCTCAAATCGGTCACGCCCTTAAACGCGGGCGCGCCACTCACACGCCCGCCGCACGCGACGAGCAGAAGAAACACGAGGATGAAACGACGAGAAAGCACTAATTTTTCAGTTGTCCGTTGTCCGCAATCAATGGTCAGTTGTCCGTTATTATTCGTTTATAGTCAGTTGCCGGTTGTTTATCTCTTACGCCAGCCCGACACTTTATCTACAGCCTGTTGCGCGCGGAACACGAACAACGAATGACTGACCACCGACGTTTTTAAAATCTCTTCCTGAACCGAATCTCAAAACTAAAATTATCGTTCGCAGACCTGAGCGTGTTGGTCGCGCCCTGTTCGTACTGCGCGATGAACGAGAGCCGGTCGGAGACGCGGTATTCGAGCGCGAGCACCTGATTCTGATCCGTCGTCACATTGGTCGAATACGTGAGACTCAGGTTGCGGTTGATCTGTCGGCCGACCGTGAGCCGCGCCGTCGGGCTTGCGCCGCCGCGACCTGCGATCAGCGGATCGATCTCGAAACGGTTCAGGCCGAACAATTTGTCCGTGGCCTTCTGCACGGGGTTGTTGATGAGCGTATCGGTCAGCAAACTCGTCGCCGTGCCGAAGCCGGTCTGCGCGAGCGTCGCGCCGCCTTCCTCGCTGCGGTTCAGGTCGCCGGTCGTGATGAGCGCGACCACGTCCGACTGCGGGAGCGCCGGGTCGCTCCTGACGACGGCGTTCGGCGAAGAGAGCGGCCCGGTCAAGCTCACGATGACGCGATAGCCTTTGATCTCGGCCTCGGCCTGAATGCTCAGAATGGGATCGGCGTCTATGCGCGGAGGCAGATCGATGTAGGCGCGCGTCAACTCGTAGCGGTCGTTGCGGAAGTTGAGCGTGCCGCGCGAGACCGTGATGCGGCCGCCGATGATCGGTTCTTCCGCCGAGCCGCGCACCTGCAAGTTGACCGACCCCACGATGTCGGCCAGATTGTTGCGGACGACGAGCGCATCGCGCCCTTCGACGCGGAGATCGAGCCGGAGGTTCGCGCCGAAGCCGCCACTGCCGCCGTCGCCGCCGCCCTCGCTGATGGTGGCCTCGCGCCGCCGGTTGATGAAGTCCGCGAGTTCGATGTCTTCGGTGTACTCGGCGCGGCGCAGATTGACGAGGCCGGAGAGCGAGAGCAACTGCGCCTGCGCTCTGCCTTGCAGGACGACGTTGGCGTCGGCCGTTGCGCGTATGTCCTGCGGCAGCGGCACGGTGACGTTCTCGGCGCGCACGTTGAAACGGAAATCCGTGGGCGAGAAACCGGCCAGGAGCGCGCCGCCCGTCACATTGACGCGGCCGCCGCCGAGCGTGCCCGTCAGCGAATCGATCTGCGCGCGGTCGGCCGTGAAGCGCACGCTCCCGTTGATGTTCTGCATGGTCAGGCGCTCGTCCGTCAGGAGCGTCGAGAATGACGCGCCGGCGACCGAGGCCGTGCCCGTCAGGCGCGGGTCTTCAAACGTCCCGGTGACGCGCACCTCCAGGCGCGACGTGCCCGCGAAGAAGATGTCGGGCGAGACGCCGTTCAGCACGCGCAGGTTGAGATCGCCGACGACCGTGAAATTCTGTCGGCCGCCCGCGCCGAGCGCGGCCGAACCGCCGAAGACGATGTTCGTGCCCGGCCCCGTGAACTGCGTCTTGTCGAAGACGATCTCGTTCGGCGAAAACTGCACGATGAGCGGATCGGTGGCGGCCAGTTGCACGTCGGCGATCTGCAAGACCAACTGCGTGAACTGCGCCGTGCCGCGCAAGGCGTTGAAGGAGAAGGCGCGCTCGCCCTCTGCGTTCTCGCCGAACAGTTCGCCCGACGCGCGCAGCGTGCCCGTCGCGCGCCCCGTCACGCGCACGTTCGAGTTCGGCAAAAGCGTGGCGAAGAGTTGGGTCAAATCCTGATTCGTCAGCGTGGTGTCAACGGTCGTGGTCAGACCTTCGCTGGCGAGGTCTACGGTGGCGTTGACCACCTGCGGCTGGCCGAGGATGCCGGTCGTCAGTTGCAGGTTGAACTTGCGGTTCTCGGTGCGCCCGACGAGCGCGAGCGTGCCTGCGCTCTGCCCGTTGATCAACACGTCGCGCCCCTGCCCGTCGATCCGCACGTCGAAACTGCGCGGGTCGCTGAACAAGCCTTTGGCCGTCGCGGTGAAATCCGCCGTGCCGGAAACTTGCGGCGACGCGCCGCCCGCCAGTCCCGCCAGCACGCCCAGATTCACGCCCCGCCCCTCGGCCTGCAAATCGAACGCCTGTGTCTCGGTGTCGATGGTGCCTTTGGCCGTCAGGCGTCCGGCGCGGAAGCGCGCGTCGAGGTTTTCGAGCGTGACGGTCGTGCCGCTGAAAGTCGCGCGCGCGACGATCTCGTCGAAAGGTTCGCCGTTGATACTGCCGGGGCCGGAGCGCACGTCCGCGTTGCCGCTCAGGGCAGAGGGGATGCCGCGCACGCTGATGCGTCCAGAAGTGGGGCCGACGGTGGCGAGTTGCGAATTGAAACTCGACTGGCTGGAAGTCGGCATCGCGGCGAGCAGACTCCCGATGTCTATGCGTTCGAGCGTCGCTTCGAGCGTGCCGTTGTTCGAGCCGTCGAGCGGGTAGACGAGGGCAAACTGTGCGTTGCCGCCACCGGGTTGCGTGAGGCGACCATCAGGCACGCGCACCTCCGTCGCGGTTGTTTCCACGGAAGTAGTGAGCGCGCCGAGGTCGCGGCCATTGACGAGGAGCGAGGCGAGCGAGACGCGACCGTTAACGGCCGGTGCGTCGAGCGCGCCGCGAATCGTGCCGTTGAATTCGAGGCGACCGCCGAGGCCGACGCCGTAAGTCGTCAAACTCTCTTCGAGCGCGGGGATCAGGTTGGAGGCGACGAGCACGCGCTGAAGTTCCGCCGCATCGGAGGACGCGAGGTTGACGTTCAAATTCGAGTCGCCTTTGAAGGAGAAGTCTCCGGTGGCCGTCAACTCGCTTGCGCCCGTGCGCAGGTTCGCGCGGTCGAGTCGGAACAGTCCACGGTCGGCGCGCACGGCGAGTTCGCCCGTCAGGGGCGTGCGCCCGTTCGCGTCGTTGCCAGTCTCGCCCGCAAACTGCGCGTTGAGCGTGCCGCTCGCGGCTTCAAACCGCGTGCCCGGCATCGTGAGATTGACCGTGCCCGTGGCCGCGCCCGCGATGGGCACTGCGCGCCCGGTCAGAACCGCTAAGAGTCCGCCCACGTCAACCCCCTCGAAGGCGGCGTTGACGCGCGACGTACCATTGCGCGCCGTGCTGATCACGGCGTTTCCGTTCGCGCGGCCGCGCAGGGCTTCGGCGGTGAAATTGTTGAGTTGGATTTCGCTGTTGGTCGCGACCACGGAGCTGCGCGCCGCGCCGAGCGCGATGTCGCCGAGCACGCCGCCGCCGAGACTCAAATCCGCGCTCGCGCGATAACGACCCGAAGGTTCGAGCACGAAGGCCGGGCGCGCGAGCCGCACGTTCTCGGCGCGCCCGTCGGTCACGCCCGTCTTCGCGTCGCCGGTTTTGAACGCGACCGTGCCGACGTTGATGTCGCCCGAAGAACCTTGCACGCGGCCGCTGTCCTGTATGGAGAGCCGTACGCCCGCGATGTTGATCTGGCCGAGCGTCGCGCCCGCCGCCGTCGCGCCGCGCACGACGACGCTGCGCGCAAGAACGTTCGTCACGCCGTTCTGCCCCGTCGCCGTGATGCCGCTCGCGCTCAGACCACCGAGGCGCGTGCCGTTTGCCGTCAACGCGCCTGCGTTCAAGGTCGCCGCCGAGCCGGTGAACTCTCGCCCGTCTTCCGAAGCCTTGAAGCGCACGTCCGCGGCCTGCGCCCCGGCGATGGTGACGTCCGGGGTTTTGATGTTGCCCGCCGCAACGCGCGGGAGCGTGCCGCTCAGTTGCCCGTCGCGATATTCGGCGGCGGCGTCGCTCAGGATCAAGTTGGCGATAGAGGTCGCGCCGGAGCGTGCGGCGGCGGCGCGTAGTTCGCCGAGGAAACGGAAGTCGCTGCCCGTGCCCATCACGCCGCCGCGAATCTGTATGAGGTTCAAAGTGAAGTCGCCCGCCGTGAGCATCTCGGCCACGGCGCGCCCCTGCGCCTCGTAGTTCTCCAATCCTTGCGCCGTGCCGCGCGCCGTCGCGTTCAAACCCTTCAGGCGAATGTTTCCGGCGGCGAGCGCATCGGATTGAACCTGACCCTCAACCTGAAACTTGTCGCCCTCGCCGACAATCGTGCCCTCGAACTTGCCCGCGCCGCGAAGCGGCGTTGCCGTCTGCAAAGTGTTCGAGATTTGGGTGAGGTCAACCGTCGAGGCGACCTTCAACTGGTAGCGCAGGTTGCGCCAGTCGTCCATCGTGCCTTCGAGGCGTGCTTCGGCGACGGGCGAGCGCAAGGTCAACTCCTGAATCTCGGCGCGCGTCTGGTTGAGTCGCGCGCGGGCTTCGATGTCGATTTTGTCTATCGGCTTGCCGTCGTATGTGAAAGTGGAATCGGAGAGCGCCACCCAGACGCGGTTCATGCGGCTCTCGGCGGGCGCGTTCGGGTCGTCCGGCTCGATGATGGCGCGCAAATTTCGCGCCTCGCCAGAGATTTCGTGCCGCTCGTCGCCGTAGTGTATGACGCCGTTCCTGAGTTCGATGCGCGCGGTGGAATAGGAGAAGTTGATGCGCTGATTTTCGGCGGGCGGCGGGAGCGTGATATTGCGAAAGTTAGAACGCCCCTGCTCGTCGAACTTGACCCACGCTTCGAGTCCCTCGATCTGCAACGATTCGAGATTGATGTTGCGGCGCAGGTTGAGCGCGAACATGTCTTCGATGCGGATGGTGGCGAGCACGCGCTCGACACGGCCGAGTTTCTCGCCCGTCGTCCCGTCGTAGAGGTCGAGACCCTGCATCTCGACCGTGCGCGGCCCGAACTTGGTGTGAAACTCCCTGATCTCGGCGCGGATGTTGTACTCCCTGAGCGTCGAGACGATCTGCCGCGCGATCAGGTTGTCAACGCGACCCGTGCGATAGAGGAGAAACGCGAGGATGACGATGAGCGCGACGAGGGCAACTATCGCCACGGCCGTGATCGTGGCGTTGCGCCGGTTGATGTAGCGACGCCAGCGGCGGCGACGCGCGGCGGGCGTCGTGGGCGCACCCGTGGCGGCAACGCTTTCGTCGCTGTGCGGCGGCGAGGGCGCTGTAGGCTCGTCTGTCTCAGGTGATGACCCGGCGGAACGTTCGTCCCTGTCGTCAACAGGCATAACTTTAACGATGAAGTGTGAACGCGGAACGATGAAGCAGGCTGTTGGGAGATGCCCGTCGGACGTTGTTCAAACCATCTCCTTGATAACTGGCGCGTGAATCTCTAAACAACGGACGAGTGTGCGCAGCACGATGAACCGGCCATCATTCATCGTTCCGCATTTAAGGTTTCGTGCGCCGGCGAACCGAGCGGCACGTGGCCGACGACCTCCAACTCAAAGCCTTCGAGTGCGGTCACTTTGGGGGGATGGTTCGTCAGGAGCCGTATGCGCCGCAGACCCAACTCGTGCAGGATTTGCGCGCCGACGCCGTAGTCGCGGTTTGCGCCGTAGCCCGTCTCGATGCTCGCCTCCTCGAAGGTCAGCCCGCGTTCGTGCATCAGGGCGTAGGTGCGCAGTTGGTGCATGAGGTCGAGGCCGTGCTGGTGCTGCTTCAAATAGAGCACGACGCCGCACCCTGCGGCGGCGATCTTCTCTAGCGCCGTGTGCAACTGGAAATTCGTGTCGTCCATGAGCGAGCCGAACACGTCGCCCGTGATGTTCGCCGTGTGGACACGCACCAGCACCGGCTCCTCCGTCTTGACTTCGCCCATCACCATCGCGAGATGCACTTCCGAGTTCATCACGTTCTCGAAGGCGACGGCGCGAAAGCGGCCGTAGACGGTTTTGATCTCAGCCTCGGCGGCGCGGCGCACGAGCGTCTCCTTGCGCATGCGATAGCGCACGAGGTCGGCCACGGAGATGATCTTCAAATTGTGCTCGCGCGCGAACTCGCGCAGTTCGGGCAGGCGCGCCATCGTCCCGTCGGGGTTCATGATCTCGCAGATCACGCCCGCCGGGTAGAGACCGGCGATGCGCGCCATGTCAACGCTCGCCTCCGTCTGGCCGGGGCGCACGAGCACGCCCCCTTTACGCGCGCGCAGAGGAAAGATGTGGCCGGGGCGCGCAAGGTCTGACGGTTTGGTCTTCGGATCGACGGCGGTCAGGATGGTCGTCGCGCGGTCGGCGGCGGAGATGCCGGTGGTGACACCACGTCTAGCCTCGACCGAGACGGTGAAGGCCGTGCCGAGAAAAGAGGTGTTGTCGGCCACCTGCATCGTGAGGTGCAGTTCGTCGCAGCGTTCCTCGGTTAAGGGCATGCAGATGAGGCCGCGCGCGTGCGTCGCCATGAAGTTGATGATCTCCGGCGTCACCTTTTCGGCGGCGCAGACGAGGTCGCCCTCGTTCTCGCGATCCTCGTCGTCCACGATGATGACCATGCGGCCATCGCGTATGTCGGCGGCGGCTTCTTCAATGGAGGAAAAAGGCATCGTAGTTCTATCCGGCAACTGAATTATCGGGGGGAGCGTTGTACCGACGTTTATGTTACCTGAAAGCCGTCGTTTTTGCGACTCACAATTTTATTGCAAGCCCGATGCCCCGCGCGAATCCACGGAAAAGCGCGAGAGGAGAGCCGGAGGCGCTAATCGTTGACGCCGCGAGGCCGCGTCTCTTGATAGAAAATTCCGGCGGCCTTTTGTCCGGCAGGGACAATTGATAATAGCGCGGCGATTTATTTGTCCCTCACGGGACTCTAAGCAAAAATCTCTCCTGCGCTTTAAGAGTTACTTGTAACCGAGGTCGGACAGTTTCTCTAAAGTCAGCCCCGGCGCGTGCGTCGCCGCGTCGCCAGAGCCTCGCGCGCCGACCGAGAGTATGCGCTCGACGTACTTGGCGATGATGTCGGCTTCGAGGTTGACGGCGTCGCCGGAGCGCAGGTGCGAGAGATTCGTGACGCCCCAGGTCTTCGGGATGACGGCGATCTCGAAGTAGTCGTCCGCGAGCGCGGCCACCGTCAGGCTGATGCCCTCGACCGTGACCGACCCTTTGAAGACCAGATAGCGCGCGAGTTCCGGCGGGTAAGCGATGCGTACCGTCCAGGAGCCGCCGTGCTCCTCGGCCGAGAGGAAACGCCCGCGCCCGTCAACGTGCCCCTGCACGATGTGGCCGCCGAGCCGTGTGGCGGGCGTCACGGCGCGCTCCAGATTGACAGGCGATCCGGCGCGCAAACTTCCCAAAGTCGAACGCTGCAAAGTCTCGCGCGACCCGTCGGCCGCGAAACTGTCGCGCCCCACTTCGAGCGCGGTCAGGCACACGCCGTTGACCGAGATGGAATCGCCCTCGCGCGTCCCTTCGGTCACCACCCGCGCCTCGACCGTCATGCGAACGCCCTCGCCGCGCCGCTCCACGCCGCGCACGCGCCCCAGTTCTTCGATGATGCCTGTGAACATAATTCTACTTGTTGAGACTTAGCTCGTAATTTGTCTTGCAAAATCCGCTAAGAAGCTAATGCGTTCAAACATCGGAACGGCCTTGAGTGACACGCCGTCTTTCGACTCTCTCGTAATGAAGGGCGGATAGACATTTAAAAGTTGGCCGGGCTTTAAGTCGCCACCCTCGCGCTGAAACTGCGCCAACGGTTGGAGCGATAGGAATTCCATCGGGTTTTCTCGGGCACGCGCCAAAAATGATTCCAGGTTCATTTCCAGACTCGCCAGTTCACCGCTCTCCGCTTCCAGTTTATGCACGAGGTTCTTCCTCAAGATAAACTGATCGCCCAGACAATCCTGACCAAACGGTATGTCGCTTTCACGCAGCGCGGGGAAAAGTCTATGAAGGGGGAAATCACCAAGCCACACATGCCTGAGTGAATGCCACGCGGGAGAGAGAACTGCCCCGCGCATGTGCAAACCGCCGCCGAAGAGAATGAAGCCATTAGTCTCTCGCAAAAAACTTTTGAGGGTCTGGGGCAGTCTCTCCAGAAGTTCATGATCAGAGATGTCAGAGACTTCGTATGTCAGATCGTTATTGTTCATTGTAACTCCAGACTGCTTGCCTGCCCTGTTATGTTGTCTGCCGCTCGCGGACGACTTCCAGCATGCGCGCGAAGACCTGTTCGACGGAGAGATCGGTGGTGTCTATGACGACGGCGTCTTCGGCGATTCGGAGGGGTGAATCGGCGCGCGTGGAGTCGCGTTCGTCGCGCGTGTTGATGTCGGCGAGAGTGTCTTGAAAAGTGAGGTCGGGTTCCGTGCGATGGTCTTCGTCGAAACGCCGCCGGGCGCGCGCTTCGGGGATGGCGGTGAGGAAGAATTTCACGTCGGCATTGGGAAAGACGACCGTGCCGATGTCGCGTCCGTCGAGGACGACGCCCCCGCCGCGCTCGCCCATCTCGCGCTGGCGGCGAACGAGGTCGCGACGCACCGCCGGGATCGCGGAGATGACGGAAGAGAGGCGCGTGATCTGCTCCGTGCGTATCTCTGCGGACACATCACGCCCTTCCAGCAGGACGCGCAGTGAATCTGGATCGCCCGCGAGTTCGATGCGCGCACGAGCGGCGACCCGCGCCACTTCGTCCGCGTCCGTTGCGTTCACGCCCGCCCCGACGACTGCGAGCGCGGCGGCGCGGTACATCGCGCCCGTGTCCACATAGAGCAAGCCGAGTTCGCGCGCGAGCCTGCGCCCCAGCGTTGACTTGCCCGCGCCCGAAGGGCCGTCAATGGCGATGATCAAAGGTGTCATAAAGAAGCGGTCAGTTGTTCGTGGTCAGTTGTTCGTGGTCAATTGTCCGTGGTCAGTGGTCAGTTGTTCTTTGTCCGTGATCGGTTGTTCACATCAATTTTTAGTAACTCGCGTGGTCGCCACAAACAACGGACAACCGACTATCCTTCGAGCAACACTTCGCCGAGCGCTTTGACGGCCGCGTCTATGTCCGCGGTTGACACGTCGTAGTGTGTGACCATGCGGATGGACGAGCCGAAACCGGAAGCGAGTACGCCGTGCGTGTGCAGGCGCGCGCAGATTCGGTCGGCCGTCTGCCCCGTGCCCGCGATGTCGAAGATGACGATGTTGGTGACGATACGTTCGGGGTCAACCAGCACGCCCGGCAGTTCGGCGACGCCTTCGGCCAGCCGTCGCGCGTTCGCGTGATCCGCGTGCAGGAGCGGCGGCGACTCTTTGAGCGCGACGAGTCCGGCGGCGGCGATGACGCCCGCCTGTCGCATCCCGCCGCCGAGGAGTTTGCGCCACGCCCGCGCCTCGTCTATGAAGGCGCGCGTGCCCAGGAGCATCGAGCCGACGGGCGCGCCCAAACCTTTCGACAGACAGAACATCACCGAATCGCAGGGCGCGGCGAGCGCGGCGACCGTCTCTTTGAGCGCGGCGGCGGCATTGAAGATGCGCGCGCCGTCGAGGTGGACGGGGATGCCGTGCGCGTGTACGCCTTCGCAAATCTCCCCTGTGCGCTCACGGCTGAGGAGCGTGCCGCCCGCGAGATTGTGCGAGTTCTCTAACGCGACGAGGCCGGTCGGCGCAACGTAGTAGGGAGCGTCGTTAGCGTGTATGGCCGCGCGTATATCGTCCCAGTGGAGGATGCCGCTACTGTCCGCGCTTTTGACGGGGCGCGCGAGCACGCCGGAGACGGCCGCCATCGCAGCCATCTCGTAGTTGTAGATGTGGCCGCGCTCCTCTATGACGACTTCCGTGCCCGGCCGCGTGTGCAACTTGACGGCGATCTGGTTGCCCATCGAACCCGTCGGCACGAACAGCGCGGCCTCTTTGTCAAACACTTCGGCCGCGCGCTCCTGCAAGCGATTGACCGTAGGGTCTTCGCCGTACACGTCGTCGCCCACTTCGGCCTCCGCCATCGCGCGCCGCATCGCGGGCGTCGGTTTCGTTACTGTGTCGCTGCGTAGATCAATCATAGATGAATTATTAAACGAATGCGGCGAAGACTTCATTCGAGAGCAGCACGCCGTTGCGCGTGAGACGCAGCAGGTCGCCGTCGAGTTCAATCAATTCGGCTTCGCGAAAGCGCGAGAGGTCTGCGGCGTATTCGCTCTGCACGTCCGTCCCGAATCTCTTGCGGTGCTCCGTCAGGTCAACGCCGCGCATGAGGCGCAGGCCGAGAAAGAGAGCTTCCGCGCCCGCATCGCGCGCGCTCAGTTCGTTCGTTTCAACAACAGCCGTGCCGCGCTCGTTCATCAGTTCGACGTAGCGTGCCGCATCGCGTTCGTTCGACCAGCGCACGTGTGCGCCGTCGTAGGAATGCGCTGACGAACCGAAGCCGTAGTAGGGCGCGTTCGTCCAGTATTTCAAGTTGTGGCGTGCCTCTCGTCCCGGCAGGCAGAAGTTGGAAATCTCGTAGTGCTCGTAACCGGCGGCGCGCGTGCGTTCGATGAGCAGTTGATACATCTCTGCGGCCACGTCCGCGTCGGGCTGCGGCCAGCGGCCTTGTCGAAGTTGCTCTGCGAGCGGTGTGCCTTCGTGGACTTCGAGCAGGTAGAGCGACAGATGCGCGGGGCGCAGGGCGAGCGCCTCATCCATGTTGCGCGCCCACCCGGCGAGCGTCTGACCGGGCAGTCCCGCGATGAGATCGAAACTCACGTTGTCGAACCCGGCTGCGCGCAGTACGGAGAGCGTGCGCCGCGCATCTGCGGCCGTATGGGTGCGCCCGAGGCGACGCAATTGCTCGTCGTCGAATGTTTGCAGACCGAAACTCGCGCGGTTGACGCCCGACGCGCGCAACGCTTCGACGATCTCCGGCGTCACCGTGCCGGGGTTCATCTCCAGTGTCACCTCCGCATCATCTGCGACACGAAAACGCTCGCTGACCGCGCCAAGTATGCGCAAGACTTGTGCGGGCGTAAGCAGCGAAGGCGTGCCGCCGCCGAAGTAGATGGTATCAACGTCGGCAGGCATGCCCGCGCGCGATGCGTCCGCGAGCGTAGCGTATATGTCAACGTCGCCCGTCGCCGCATCGTGCGAGCCGGTCGCGGCGTCGAGTTTGAAAGTTGAAATCTCCTTCGTCAGTGCAGAGACGTAGCGTTCCGCGAGTTGGCCTTCGTATGCCCCGGTGGCGAAGTCGCAATAGGAGCAACGCGAACGGCAGAAGGGGATGTGAATGTAAATTCCGGCGCGCTTCATTGGAAGAGAAAATTATAGCACGCACTCTCGCGCCCACGACTTTCGGGGCGGCGTGTGCAATTGAGACACAAACAGATTTGATCAAATTGACGACATGAGGCGTGTATTATTTTTATAAGCGCGTGTACGACTTTTGCATGAACGCCTGTTGCGAGCAACAGAGGTTGAACACGTTTATCCTCGCGTCGTTAAGTAAATCCGAGGAAAGTTTACGGATCGATTTTTCGCGCGCCGCACGGCACGAAGATTGATGAATGCCAGGTTTAGCAAAGATTTTTCGGATGAATGCGGTACGGCTTTTCAAACACACCTCGATGAGCCCGCGCATTCATTAACAAACGCAAACCCTCAACAACAAACAGGGAGGATAGATTGCGATGATTGACGAATCAGGATCAGGTGGCGGTAGCGGCTCCGGTGGCGGTAGCGGCGCGGGCGGCGGTAGCGGCTCCGGTGGCAGCGGCGGCGGCAGCGGTTCGGGCGGCAGCGGCTCCGGCAGCGGTGGCGGCAGCGGCTCCGGCAGCGGTGGCTCCGGTGGCGGCAGCGGCGCGGGCGGCGGTGGCGGGTCGACCGGCGGCTCGGGCGGCGGC
>DASVPS010000108.1:0-2312 GCA_036389555.1 Pyrinomonadaceae bacterium | reverse complement strand
TGCGGGGACGCGCGCGAGGGCTTCCGGGTCGCGCGCGACGAAGGCGACGAAAGGATAAGTGAGCGCGAGCAGGATAAAGAGCCGGTCGAGCGCATTGTCCGTGGGCGCGAGGTCTGCGTTCTTCTTTTTATAGAGCACCATGAAGCCGTAGTGCTGTTTGACTAGATGGTAGTAAGCCCAGAGCGCGGCGAGGAAGAAGAAGACGAGACCGAGACCGGCCAAGACCAACAGGGGGCCGACGGCGAAGAAGGCGAGCGACCCCCAGAGCAGACGTCCGCGCGCGCGCCGCTCCTCGCGGTCGAAGTAGGTGCGCGAGAAAGTGCCGAAGACGTGCGGCGCGTCGATCAGGATCGCCCACGCCGCCACCATCGGCACGAGCGGCAAGACGCCGCCCACGTAGAGAGCGAACAGCGCGTAACTCGACGCGACCGACCCGATGAACCACACGAGATCGTCGCGCGCGCCGATGATCCAGCGCAGGGAGACTGTGCGAGCCTCCGCCCCGGAAGGTGCATCGAGCGTCGCCGTCGTGTTCGTCGTCGTCGTGGCCGACATGGCAAGTTTCCTGTGCTTGATTTAGTGCGCGCCCGCGCGCTCGGTGCTATAGACACGCGCCGCGCCGTCGCCTCATAATCTGCCGAAAGATTCACGCGCGCGCGGGGAGACGGATTTTAGCATAACGAATGAACTCAGCGAGCCGCTTCGGAACATTGAAGGAACAACCTATGCCGACGAACGACGAAGCTCTGCACGACCTGCTGGCTAAACTTTTTCAGGCGCACCCCTGGCACGGCGTCGCGCCCGGCGCGGACGCGCCCGCGGTCGTCAACGCCTACATCGAGATCGTACCGACCGATGCCGTCAAGTACGAACTCGACAAGCCTTCGGGACACCTGCGCGTTGATCGCCCGCAACGCTTCTCTTCGATGTGCCCGACGCCCTACGGCTTCATTCCGCAAACTTACTGCGGCGCGTCCGTGGCCGCGCTTTGCGAAGCGCGCGTCGGGCGCACGGGGATTCGCGGCGACGGCGACCCGCTCGACATCTGCGTGCTCACCGAACGACCGGCCGCCCACGGCGACTTTTTTGTACGCGCCCGCGCCATCGGCGGCCTGCGCATGATCGACGGCAACGAGGCCGACGACAAGATCATCGCCGTCCTTGAATCTGACGTGACCTACGGCCACCACCGCGACATCACAGACGCTCCCACCGGACTCATCGAACGCCTCCAACATTATTTCCTGAGCTACAAGCAGCTCCCGCAGGAAGCCCCGCGCCGCGTCGAGATCGCGGAAGTCTATAACCGCGAAGACGCGGCGGAAGTCATACGCCGCAGCGTAGAGGATTACCGCGCGACGTACGGCGCGCCCGAAACGCGCGTCTCGGAGTTGCAGCGTTTATTGATGAGTAGATCGTAGTCTGAGCGGGCACTGTCAGGAGAAGTTAAAACTTTCAACGACAGAGAGGCGCGGAGTTCGCGCAGAGAAAGGCAGCCTCACGCCCGGCATCACCCGCGCCCCGCGCAGCGTACGTGAGAGACTACGTGAGGACGGTTGGGTGCATGCCCGGCGTTAGGCTGCGCATCCGTCGGAGCGAGGCTTCTGCCCGCAATCACTTGGCGGGTGATCTTAAAGGCCTCACCATTCCCCGCATGTATCCGTAATACGTCTGGCCGTAGGTGTGTAAGTTGAAGTAAAGCTCACCCTGCCGGGCGATGTGCTCCATGCCCGCGATGGTTTTGACCTTATCCTTGAGGCCGGGGACGACCGGACATCCGATGAGGAACGCCCCCGTAACTCCGTGCCCGGATTGAGCCGTCTTCACGATGTCCGCGTCGGTCAGTTCCGCCGAAAAAACGCCGTCGGCGAGATTCTTCTGAATGTCGCCGGTGACGGCAAAGTCTAAGAGGATGGGGCCGAGCAGGTCGGGCTTGCCGCAATGGATGTGGAACATGTTGACATCTTTGGGATTGATGTTTTCGACCCGTACCTCCACATAGACTTTACTCAGGTCGTTTGTGAAGCGTAGGACGCCGTGGGCGCGTCCTGTGCGCTCACTTCTGGGCACAGACGGGGCGGTAGACTTGAATTGTTTCGGCGTGCCGGCGGGCGTATCTTCCTCCTCGCCCGGCTCCTGGTGGGGGCTTAAGAAAGCCTCGTAAACCGAACCGATCTCTTGACCTTTTTTGGTGTCAAGGGCGACCGATGTAGATTGAACGGCGGCATCTCTGCGCGGGCTGGTGAAAGCGGCCACGCGCTCTTCCCGTGGGGTGGCACTCACGGCATGCTGCTCACTTGAAGGGTGTGCTT
>DASVPS010000107.1:0-3709 GCA_036389555.1 Pyrinomonadaceae bacterium | reverse complement strand
GGACGATTTCGGCGAACGGCGACCGCACCATCGGCGAGTTGATCGCGGAAGCGATGTCGCAGGTCGGCAAGGACGGCGTCATCACGGTCGAAGAGTCGAAGACGATGGAGACTGATTTGGAGTTCGTCGAAGGAATGCAGTTCGACCGCGGGTATCTTTCGCCTTACTTCGTGACCGACCCGGAACGCATGGAAGCGGTGCTCGACAACCCTTACATCCTGATCAACGAGAAGAAGATCAGTTCGATGAAAGACCTCCTGCCCCTGCTCGAACAGGTGGCGAAGATGGGCAAGCCGCTCCTGATCATCGCTGAGGACGTGGAAGGCGAAGCGCTCGCCACGCTCGTCGTCAACAAACTGCGCGGGACGCTCAACGTCGCGGCCGTCAAGGCTCCGGGTTTCGGCGACCGTCGCAAGGCGATGCTCGAAGACATAGCGATCCTGACGGGCGGCAAGGTGATCTCGGACGACCTCGGCATCAAGTTGGAGAACGTGCAGGTGTCCGACCTCGGTCGCGCCAAGAAGGTGACGATTGACAAGGACAACACCACGGTCGTAGAGGGCGCGGGCAAGGACACGGACATTGCGGGTCGCGTCAAAACGCTCAAAGCGCAGATCGAAGACAGCACTTCCGACTACGACCGCGAGAAGATGCAGGAGCGTCTGGCGAAGTTGGTCGGCGGCGTCGCGGTGATCCGCGTCGGCGCGGCCACCGAGACGGAACTCAAAGAGAAGAAGGCTCGCGTCGAGGATGCTATGCACGCCACACGCGCGGCGGTCGAGGAAGGCATCGTTCCCGGCGGCGGCGTCGCGCTGGTGCGCGCGGCGAAGGCGCTTGAGAAGTTCCGCGCCAACGCGGAGGGCGAGGGCGACGCGGACGAGCAGATCGGCGTCACCATCGTCAAGCGCGCGCTCGAAGAGCCGCTCCGACAGATCGTGCAGAACGCGGGCAAAGAGGGCGCGGTGATCGTCGAGAAGGTGCGGGAGAACAAGAAGGACTCCTACGGCTTCAACGCGGCGACCGAGACGTTTGAAGACCTCGTCGAGTCGGGCGTGATTGACCCTGCGAAGGTGACGCGCAGTGCGCTGCAAAACGCGGCCTCCATCGCGGGCTTGATGCTCACGACCGAGGCGCTCGTCTCAGAGCTTCCCGATGACGACAAAGCCCCTGCAATGGGCGGCGGCGGCATGGGCGGCATGGGCGGCGGCATGGGCATGTAACAACGCCCGTCCCACACGGACAGACGACAAGCGGCCTCGTTCCACGCGAACGAGGCCGCTTATTGTTTGCGACATGTCCGACGCGACGAACGCGCGCCGCGGAAACTGTCCCTACCGCGATCAAGACCCCGATTTTCTCGTCCACACTAACTGAGATCGTGCCGACATAGGTCGTCGCGCCGGCCGAGTCTCACATTCCGCAACTAAATGTTGACTTCCAGATCGCCTCGGCATACTCTGCAACGCCCCTTAACTTTTTTCTTGCCGGCAAAACCTCCCTGCTTGCCGGTCTCACCGCTAACCGAGAAAGGAAAACTCACCATGTCCAATTCGCTAAAGAGATTCGTTAAGCCCAGAATGTTAGTCTGGATTCTTGCGTTGACAGTCATGCTCTTCGCCCTCACAGCCGCGCCGTCGTCGAAGGTGAAAGTTCGCGCCAGCGGCGACGAGACTCACATCTCCTACTACACGGACGCGACCTGCTCGACCCGATGCGGCTACACGATCATTCTCTGTAGCGGCTACCGTGCGCACAACGGATGCACGACGATTTATTCCACGGAGTCCTACGTGCCCTGCGAATGTGAAGTCCAACCCTGTTAGAGCTGCCTCAACCGACACGCCAAGACCATAGGGGCGCGGAGGACTTTGCCGCCCACTGCGACAGACGCCTCCCTGCCCCGCGGTCTCACTACGGACACTTATTCCCACTCCGCACACTTCAACCCGACGACATACGCGCCGAGCGCATTCCCCGCCCGCTTCGTATCCGTGAAGGCGTGCATCAGCGCGGCATGTCCCGCCAGAGACCTCTCATCCAGCACTTCCCTGTCGTCGGAGGGCAGATTAGGCATCAGCCCGCAAATCAACACGATCAAGGCGTCCCGGCTCTCGCTGTCCTCGCGCCGCGTGATGATGTCAACCAACTCGCGTGCTCTTTCCTGCGTGACAGGCAGGTTTGCCCAACGCCGAATCGGTTCGTCGAAACTCGGCTCTTGTCGCGCGCGGGCGTGCGGTGTCCGCGTGTTATTATCTCTTCGCATCAGTAGCTTCCTTTCAGATTGGTACTGGTGTAGAGGGCTTACCTAAGATTCGCGGTCTTGGTAAGTCCTCGCCTTTTTGAGTTCTCTTGAGAGAAACTATATAACGCCTTACATAATCGGTCAAGGAAAATATAGACCGCGAAAGATAATTTTCTTATAATCCGACACATGGACTTCTTAACGACACAGCAGGCGGCAGATAAGCTAGGAGTACACCGCTCCCGCATACATGCGTTAATTCAAGCCGGACGGCTGCCAGCGCAGAAATTTGGCAACGTCTATATGATTAAAGAAGCTGACCTAAAGCTAGTCGAGGAACGGAAAACAGGCAGACCGCCAAAGGCTAAAGCTGAGACAAGTTCAAAGGATGATAAGAAGAAAGGTAAGAAGGTATGAGTAAGAAAGCATTAATAGACTTTTCCGATAAAGAACTTGAAGATAGCTTGCGGCAAAGTATTGAACATGTCCAGTATAGTCCTGCTAATTATCGCGAAGAAATGTTTAGGCGTAGCCAAGATAGAAACACAGCAGCGCTGAATCGTTGGACATTGGTTATAGCATTGGCAACTGTTGTTAATGCATTAGCTACTGTTGCGCTGCTAATGCGTCAGAGATGAGCAGAAAGAAAGGTGGTAAGCAGTGAGCGCGGATAAGCTGGAGACGCGGGTCTCAGACCTTGAGCAATATTTCAAAATGCTGGTTGAGATGTTGCGCCGCTATGACGAGCGATTAGACGAGCATAAGGTTAAGAATAGTGAACTCGCTCAAAGTTTTCAGACTGTCGTTGAGCTTCTAAGAAGGCACGACGAGCGGTTGGATGAAGTGCGGGAAGCACAGTCTCACGCAGATGAGCGCATCGCGGCCTTGGCTGATGCCCAAATTCGTACTGAAGACTCTCTCGCACGACTATCGGCTGAACAGTTTAATACGGATCAGCGTATTGCTGCTTTAACCGACGCACAAATTCGCTCCGAAGCAGCATCGGCTAAGGCTGACGAGCGCATCGCCGCTTTAGCCGATGCTCAGATTCGTACCGACGAGGCGATCACGCGAATGAGCGGGCGTGTGGATCGGTTGGCCGAGACAGTTGATCGGTACATCGAAGGCCGCAGCGGGCAGAGTTAAAAGTTTTTGCCGGAGTTATCCTACCGTTAAGGGCTTCTTGCCTTCCGCTCATGCCGGGGTGAAGTTTGAGTTGATGAGCCAGCGGACGGGCGTGAGCATAAAGTAGAGGGCGCGGCGGGGCCGCGCCCTCTACTCTTTCATGACGTTGTCTGTACAACGCGATGGGTAGCGGGTTGATTACGCCGCTATTGATTTTCCCTCTCTTCCGGGAGCGGCACTTGCTCGGGGTCAGTCGGTTGCTGTGCTTCCCTTCCGTCCGCGCGCAGACGCGGCTTGACGTTGCTCGAAAGCTCCGCGCCCAGTTTTTCGAGTTCCGCCTGG
>DASVPS010000106.1:0-26852 GCA_036389555.1 Pyrinomonadaceae bacterium | reverse complement strand
GGCATCACCATCTCCACACCCTCCGGCAAGTTCGCCACTCCCGTCACGTCCGTCGTCCGAAAGTAGAACTGCGGCCTGTACCCCGTGAAGAACGGCGTGTGGCGTCCTCCCTCTTCTTTCGTCAGAATGTAAGCCTCGGCTTTAAACTTCGTGTGCGGCGTGATTGACCCCGGCTTGGCGATGACCTGTCCCCGCTCGATGTCCTTGCGCTCCACGCCTCGCAACAGCAGGCCGACGTTATCGCCCGCCACGCCTTCGTCCAACAGCTTCTTGAACATCTCCACACCCGTACAGACCGTGGTGCGCGTGTCGCGGATGCCGATGATCTCCACCGTCTCGTTGACTTTCACCCGTCCGCGCTCGACACGCCCGGTAGCCACCGTGCCGCGTCCCTGAATGGTGAAGATGTCTTCGACCGGCATCAAAAACGGCTTCTCCACGTCTCTGGCAGGTGTCGGAATGTAGGTATCGACCGCCTCCATCAACTCATCGACGGTGGCCTCCCACTTCGCCTCGCCGTTGAGAGCGCCCAGAGCCGACCCCTTGATGACGGGAATGTCGTCGCCGGGAAACTCGTAGGCCGACAATAACTCTCTGACTTCGAGTTCGACGAGTTCGATGAGTTCTTCGTCATCGACGGCATCGACCTTGTTCATGAACACCACCATGGCGGGCACGCCCACCTGACGTGCCAAAAGGATGTGCTCGCGGGTCTGGGGCATGGGGCCGTCGGTCGCAGCCACGACGAGAATGGCACCGTCCATCTGCGCCGCACCCGTGATCATGTTCTTGACATAATCGGCGTGGCCGGGACAATCGACGTGCGCGTAATGGCGGTTGGGCGTCTCATACTCGACGTGGGCGGTGGCGATGGTGATGCCTCTGGCCTTCTCTTCGGGTGCGTTATCGATGGAGTCGAAGGCGCGCACGGTGATCTTGGGGTTGTGCTTGGCTAAGACCTTGGTGATGGCTGCGGTCAAAGTGGTCTTGCCATGATCGACGTGCCCGATGGTGCCGATGTTGACGTGCGGCTTCGACCGGTCAAACTTCTCCTTGCTCATTGTGTGATGGCCTCTTTAAAAAGTATTTGTTACGAATCGCCTGTTTGATGGAGCCCGCGATGAGATTTGAACTCATGACCTCCTCCTTACCAAGGAGGCGCTCTACCCCTGAGCTACGCGGGCGCGTCCTGCCCTGCTGCCGTGCGCCCTGTCTGACCGCCTGAAGTGTGGAGCGGGAGACGAGGCTCGAACTCGCGACCCTCAGCTTGGAAGGCTGATGCTCTACCAACTGAGCTACTCCCGCCCGTCGAAAGGGCGGAGGGATGAGGGATGAGGGATGAATTTAAAACTTCATCCCTCATCCCTCATCCTTCATCCCTCAAAATCTGGTGCAGGGGGTAGGATTCGAACCTACGTAAGGCGTTAGCCTGCCGGGTTTACAGCCCGGTGCCATTAACCACTCGACCACCCCTGCACGGTTTGTCCAAATAACTGTTGGAGCCGGCGAAGGGACTTGAACCCCCGACCCTCTGATTACAAATCAGATGCTCTACCAACTGAGCTACGCCGGCACACACGGATCGCTCCGAGCACTTCCGACAAAACGCGAATAGTAACAATAGCTTCGCTAAAACGCAAGCCGCTGAAAGCCCCTGCGTCGATTTCGGACAGCGGCGCGGTCAGTTTGAAGAAATTTGTTGACGCTCCGCGTCGCCAGCAAGTAGGATTGAACTTGCCCTGTGTCGTGCGGCCACAGATGCCCGCACGGCTCCCACCTCATCCCTAATGCCCGTTTGAAGCTACGTCAAAAGCCTCTGCGGCTCGCTTCGAGCCTTACTACGCTGCCGTTCGAGGCGCGTACTCTGTCCCGTAAACCCAGGAGATGTCCCGTGCATACCCGTAAACACTTTTCGCGTCCCGGCGGTTTTGCCGCCCTACTCTTCATTTTCCTCTTCGCGGAGACCTCGCTCGAAGCCCAGACCGCTGCCAGCAACATGAGCCGGACGCAAAACGCTCCCGCCGCCGCCGTCGCCTCGCCGACGCCTCTGCCCGCGGCGCTCGAATCCGAACTCAGTTGCGCCGGTTATATCGAATATGCCCCGAACTACAGCGGATTCGAGGTGGTTGGCGCTGAGCAGGAGCAGGAGAAGGTCACTTTCAGCACCGGCGAACTGGTGTTCATCAATGCCGGTGCGCAACAGGGCGTGAAGGTCGGGCAGGAATTTCAAGTGGTGCGTCCGCGCGGCCAGTTCACGACGAAACTGACGCGCAAACAGGGCTGGCTCGGCGTCTACACGCAGGAGATCGGCCGCCTGCGCGTGACGGTCGTGAAAGATCGCATGTCCGTGGCACGGGTCGCGAACAGTTGCGACTTGATCCTGCTCGGCGACCTGCTGCGCGGCGTGCCCAGACGCATCTCGCCGCCCGCCGGCGACACGGCCGACATAGATCGTTTCGCAGACCCGACGGGCAAACAGAACGGCCGCATCGTGCTCGCGCGCGACGCACGCGAGATGATTTCGCGTCATCAGGTCGTCTACATAGACCTCGGCACGGAAGACAACGTGAAGGAAGGCGACCGTCTCACCGTCTATCGCCCGGCCGGGACGGGCAACATCTCGCGCTACCGCGACGAAGAGGTGACGCCGACGGCCAGTTACGGTTTCGAGAGCGAGCGTTTTCGCGGCGGCAAATTTTCCATACAGGCGCAGCGCGTCCAGAATCCGAATCAGAACGGCATCCACGGCCCGATGACGACGACGCCGAAAGTGAAGCGGCGGCGGCCTCCGATGCCGCGCAAGATCGTGGGCGAGATCGTGGTGCTCGACGTGCAGGCGCGAACGGCGACCGCCATCATCACGCGCGTCGCGCAGGAGATTCACACGGGCGATTTTGTGGAAGTGAAATAGACTGGAAGCCGTGTGAAAGTTCGGTAAGAGTTTTCAGATCGTTCGACCGACAAGAGCGCAGCCCGGAGATGCGGCTTTCGCCGTGACTCCGGGCTGCGCTCTACTTTTAAGTCCTTTTCAGTCAAAGGGCAATTCACCCGGCGGGTATGCGCCCGGCCGCGCGGGTTGTCTGCGCCAGCGCGGCTTCGCGTTCGAGCGCGGCGCGCGCGACGGCGGATTGATAGAAGGCGCGGAAGTATTGGTACATCGAGAGACAGGCGGAGAGCACGACGATCCAGAGCGTCGCGCGCCCCAACGTGTAGAGCAGGACTTGCCAGTCGGTCGGCGTCGTCGCGCCCGCGCCGAGCAAGTGGCGCACGGCCGCGCGCAGTTCCGGCACAGACCAGACCTGTATGGCCGGGAAGGCCTGCCCGAAGTTTGCCACCGGCGGCGCGCCGCGCACGCTCGACAAGATCAGCATCGTGATCGCCAACACCTGCGCGCCCATCTTGAACTTGCCCATCTTCGAGGCGGCGATCACCAACCCGTCGGCCGCCGCAATCGAACGCAGACCCGACACGGCCAACTCGCGTCCGATGATGATGACGACCGCCCACGCGGGCGCGAGACGGTTTTCGACGAGCGAGATGAGCGCGGCGGAGATGAGCAGTTTGTCGGCGATGGGGTCGAGCAGTTGGCCGAGTCTGGAGACCTGTTGGCGGCGGCGCGCGATGTGGCCGTCGAGATAGTCTGTGAAGGCGGCGGCGAGGAAGAGCGCGGCGGCGAGGATGTGGCGCGGCACGCCGAGCCAATCTTCCGAGAACGGCGTGAGCAGCACCGCGACGAGCAGCGGCACGACGAAGATGCGCGACATCGTCAGCGCGTTTGGAAGATTCACCCTCTCCACTCCCCTTTTCGTTTCATCCCGCGCCGCGCGCACGCGGCAACTCCGGCGACGAATGCTTTGCTCTTGTCGCGCAGTGTAGGAGTCGCGCGCGAAAGGTGTCAAGGTTGTCGCCCGCGCGCGTCCGGCCTGATGCCGGAGCGTGAGACGAAATCAGGTGGTGGTTCAGTTTGAACCTTCCCGAAATCGGCCTTGCTTGTGCTGCGGCGCGGGGTCGCGTAAAATGCCTGTTTCTGCGCTCCCGAAATTTTACGTCTGTAGCTATAGCGCAAGAGTGTTTTCAAGAATGGCAATTGACCGCATCACGGTGCGCGGCGCGCGCCAGCACAATCTCAAAGACATCAGCGTCGAAATCCCACGCGACCGCCTGACCGTCATCACCGGACTTTCAGGCTCAGGCAAATCTTCGCTCGCCTTCGACACGATCTATGCCGAAGGCCAGCGTCGCTACGTCGAATCGCTCTCGGCCTACGCGCGCCAGTTTCTAGATCAACTCGAACGCCCCGACGTGGATTCCGTGGACGGTCTCTCGCCCGCCATCTCCATCGAACAGAAGACCGTCTCGCGCAGCCCGCGCTCGACCGTCGGCACGGTCACGGAAGTTTACGATTACCTGCGCCTCCTGTTCTCGTCCATCGGGCAGCCGCATTGCCACATCTGCGGCGCGGCCATCACGCGCCAGAGCGTCGAGCAGATCGTACATAGCGTGCTCGCGCTGCCCGAAGGCGAGCGCGTGATGATCCTTGCGCCGATTGTGCGCGGGCGCAAGGGCGAGTTCAAGAAGGAACTCGAAAAACTCGCCAAGGACGGTTTCCTGCGCGCGCGCGTTGACAACGAATTGCTCTCGCTCGACGAGGAGATCAAACTCGACAAGCGGCGCAATCACACTATCGAAGCGGTTGTTGATCGACTCCTCATCAAACCGGGCATCAACGAACGCCTGACCGAATCCGTCCGCACGGCCTTGAAGTTGACGAACGGCGCGGTGCTCGTCTCGGTCGTTGACGGCGAAGAGAAGATGTACTCGGAGCGCATGGCCTGCGTGAACTGCGGCATCAACGTCGCGCCGCTCGAACCGCGCTCCTTCTCTTTCAACTCGGCCTACGGCGCGTGCAAGCGTTGCCACGGCCTCGGCACGGTGCTCGAAGTTGACCCGGCCAAGCTCATCGCAGACCCGCACGAGCGCGCCGACAAGCAACTCTTCATGGGCATGACCGACAAGCAAGGCTCTGCTTATTTGCGCAGCGCGCTCGTCGCCGTCGCCGAACACTTCGGCGCGAGCGCGGCCGCCCCCTTCTCCGCCTTGCCTAAGAACGCGCGCGAGGCTTTCTTTCACGGACTCGAAGGGCAGATCACTTTCCGGCAGGGACTCTACACTTACCAGAGCGACTGGAAGGGCGCGATCCGCCACCTGCGCGAGCGCATGAACGACGCGCCTTCGGAGAAGGTGCGCGAGGCGCTGGAAGAGTTGGTGTCGCCCGTCGAGTGCCCGGATTGCCACGGCCAACGCCTGCAACCGGAATCGCTCGCCGTGCGCGTCGGCGGTCTCGGCATCACGCAGTACACGGCGATCCCGATTGAGGAAGCCGTCGCCGTCTTCGACAAGCTGACTTTGAACGAGCGCGAGAATCAGATCGCCGGACTCGTCCTGCGCGAGATACGCAATCGCATGCGCTTTCTCGAATCGGTCGGCCTCGGCTACATCACGCTCGACCGCCCCTCGGCCACGCTCTCCGGCGGCGAAGGCCAGCGCATCCGCCTCGCCACGCAGATCGGCTCGCAACTGCGCGGCGTGCTCTACGTTTTGGATGAACCCTCAATCGGCCTCCACCCGCGCGATAACCAACGCCTGATCGAGACGCTCTGCGCCCTGCGCGACCTCGGCAACACGGTGCTCGTCGTCGAACACGACGAGGAGACGATACGCCGCGCCGATTACGTCGTAGACATCGGCCCGGCGGCGGGCGTCCACGGCGGCGAGATCGTCGCGGTCGGAACGCCCGAAGAAGTCGCCTGCAACCCGAACTCAGTCACGGGTCTCTACATCTGCGGCGAGCGTAAGATCGACCTGCCCGCCGAGCGACGCGCCCCGAACGGCTACAGCGTCACCGTGCGCGGCGCGCGCGAGCACAATCTCAAAGACATTGACGTGACCTTTCCGCTCGGCCTGCTGACGGTCGTGACGGGCGTCTCTGGTTCGGGCAAGTCCACCCTCATTGACGACATACTCTACCGCGCGCTCGCACGCCACCTCTACGGCTCGCTCAACGAACCCGGCGCGTATGATTCAATCGAAGGTCTGGACAACGTGGACAAGGTGATCGAGATCGACCAGTCGCCGATTGGCCGCACGCCGCGCTCCAACCCTGCGACCTACACGGGCTTGTTCACCCCTCTGCGCGAACTCTACGCGATGCTCCCCGAATCGCGCGAGCGCGGCTACAAACCCGGTCGCTTCTCCTTCAACGTCAAGGGCGGGCGCTGCGAAGCCTGCGAGGGCGACGGCCTCAAGCGAATTGAGATGAACTTCCTGCCGGACGTTTACGTGCTCTGCGACGTGTGCCGCGGCGCGCGCTACAACCGCGAGACGCTCTCTGTGAAGTACAAGGGCAAATCAATCGCGGAGCTTTTGGACACGACCATCGAAGAGGCGCTCCCGATTCTGGAAAACATCCCGCAGATCAAACAGAAGATTCAGACGCTCCTCGATGTCGGCCTCGGCTACATCAAACTCGGCCAGTCGTCCACCACTCTCTCCGGCGGCGAGGCGCAGCGCGTCAAACTCGCCAAGGAACTCTCGAAGCGCGCAACGGGGCGCACCATCTACATCCTCGATGAGCCGACGACCGGCCTCCATTTCGCCGACGTACACAAACTGCTCGACGTGCTTCAACGCCTCGTCTCGCTCGGCAACACCGTCCTCGTCATCGAACACAACCTCGACGTGATCAAGTCCGCAGACTTCGTGATCGACCTCGGCCCCGAAGGCGGAGCGGGCGGCGGCCGTGTCGTCGCCTGCGGAACGCCGGAAGAGGTAGCCCGCGTCAAAAAATCCCACACCGGCCAGGCGCTCAAGCCTCTGCTCGGCGACCACGCCACAAACGGCAACGGCCACAAGCCGCCGCGCAACGGAAAAACTGCGACGACGGCGCGCGCCGGCAAAAAGATTGCTTGAAATGATGACCGTCGGCGGGTAGCATGTGGCCGAGCCGTGAAGTTGTCCAGCCCATGCCACACAGTTTTGCGGGGCGGCGAGTCCGGCATCCGAACATAAGGAGAACCCCCGATGACCAATCTACGTGCCCGCGCGTTCGTGCCGGCACTCTGTCTACAGCTATTCATTGCCTTAGCCATCTCGCAACAAGCATTTTCTCAAGAGTCCCGAATAACGACCCCGGCGGCGCAGTCCGCACCGGCCGCACCGGCCGAGAAAGTCGCGGCGAAAGATGAGATATGCGAGCAGTCGCCCGCCGCTCAAGCCGTGACTCCCGCGAGCGTCGATCAAATTGGTGCGCGCCGGAAGGCGTCTGCCGTCGCCTCTCAATCTTCAAGTTTCTCGTTTGCGCAAACCACCAAGAATGCCCCCGCGCGCACTTTCTCGTTTGCCACGGATGCCCGACCCGCGTCGGAATCCTTCGCCGCCTCCGGCCTCTCGACGCGAGACGCCGCGGGCGGCACGCAAGGGACGAGCGCAACGGCGTACACGCCGCTGACTTCGGAGCAGAAGATGCGGCGTGGGTTTAAGTCGGCGTTCCTCAGCCCGCAGGCGTATGCGCTGCCGTTCGTGAGCGCGGTCATCACCGAGGTGGGCGAAGACGATCTGCCGCACAAGGAGACGGACGACCGCGTCGCCGATGGCCTCTCGCGCTTCGCCATCAAGTTCGGCCGGCGCGCCACGAACAGCCTGCTCGGCGGCGTCTACTCTTCCATCTTCCGGCAAGACCCGCGCTACGAGCGCGCCGAGGGCAAGGGCGCAGGCGCGCGCGTCGCCCACGCCGTGAGCCGCGTCTTCGTCACGCGCGGCGACAACGGAAAACTTCAGCCCAACTACACACGCTTCGCCTCCCAGCTTTCTTCCAGCGCGCTCTCGAACCTCTGGGAGCAGAGCACGCCCGGCCACGACCGCATCGGCACCGATGCCACCTTCCGCCGCTTCGGCACCTCGTTCGTCACCGGCGCGATCTTCAACGTGCTCAACGAATTTTTGCCCGACATCAAGAAGATTTTCGGCAGGTAAGTTCTCGCAAGGTTCGCGCGAGTCAGTTCTTCAGAAGTTGGCCGTCTCCTCGTCGTACTGCGAGACGGCCAACTCCCCACTCGGATTTTTCCGCTGGTTCATCTCGGCTTTTAGATGAACTGTTCTTCCCGGGCAGTTGATTACCTTCCATTCCTGGTAGAAAGGAAACGACCATGAGATCAAAGAACATGAAGCGCATGGTGTTGGTAGCGAGTCTGGGGTTGATGATGTTCGTGGGCGTCGGTGTTGCGACGGCGCAGCGGCCGCTGCCGAATCCCGTCCTGGTCTTCACCGCGCCGGAATTTTTTCAGAACGGCGGCAAGCAATGGATACGCTACCGCTACAACGTGGAGAACTTCAGCGTCTATCCGAAAGAACTGTTCGCCGCCGCGCCGGACTTGCCGCCCTGCGGCGCTAACACCAAAGCGTCGCGCACCTGGGTGGACGTGTACGACGGCACGGGCAAGCGGCTCAACGGATTTTGCGCCTTCGGCAGCCCGAGCGATCTCAACAAACTGTGGTTCGCGCTCGAAAGCAGCGTCATCCCGCCGAGTTGGGTTTACATCGAGTTGACCGACCGCAAGACCAACACGAAGTACAAATCCGCGCTTGCCGAAACCACGCAGTAGCACGGCGCACCCGACGGCGGGCGCCCCCCTAGCGTTTCACGCGGGCGCAGACCTGTGCGTGTTTGCACCGGACGCGCCGGGTAAGATACCTTCTCTTATCCGAACGCGCCGGTGCTTTTTCGCGTCGCGACCGAATATGATCGACCACATCGCAAACATCGTCGCTGACAGCATCGAGGTCAAGCGGCTTTACTTCGCCGAGCATGCGGCCGAAGTCGTGCGCGCCGCCGAAATCATCGCCGGCAGTTTCCGCGCGGGCGGCAAAGTTTTGCTTTGCGGCAACGGCGGGTCTTCGACCGATGCGCAGCACATCGCCGGCGAATTCGTGAACCAGTTCTCGCGCGTCGGGCGGCGCGCCCTGCCCGCACTCGCGCTCTCGACCGATGGCGGCGTGCTCACTTCAATCGCCAACGACACGGGTTTCGAGAATGTCTTCGCACGACAGGTCGAAGCCTTCGGCGCGCAGGGCGACGTGCTTGTCGCCATCACGACTTCGGGCACGTCCGCCAACATCGTCGCGGCGGTCGAGCGTGCGCGTGCGCGTGAGTTGAAAGTGATCGGCGTGCTCGGGCGCAACGGCGGAACGGTCGCGCCGCTCTGCGATCTCGCGCTCGTCGTCCAGAGCGCGGATACGCAGCGCATACAAGAGACGCACAATCTGATCGGCCACATCCTGTGCGAACTCGTCGAGCGGATGCTCTTCGGGAAAGCTCAGGATTGAAGAAGGGACGCCCCGCAGCCGTGTCAATTTACGATGAAGATTTGCGCCCGCTCGACCTCGAAAAAGTAAACACCTACCCGCTCGCCTCGCGCCCGAGCAAAGTCGCAACGTCGGATTTCGCCCGCCCCGTCTCTGCTAACGCCACGCTCCATGAGTTTCTCCGCACCCTCCCCAACATTCTCGCCGTGCGTTCGCTGAGAGAGATCGCCGCACAGGTGCGCCGCGCGCGCGAGTTGCGCAAACCCGTCATCTGGGGCATCGGCGGCCACGTCGTCAAAACCGGACTCGCACCCGTTATCATCGATCTCATGTCGCGCGGCTACGTCTCGGCCATCGCCGCGAACGGCTCCGTGCTCGTACACGATGCGGAGATCGCGCTCGTCGGTTCGACTTCGGAAGACGTTGACGCCACGCTCGGCGAGGGCGCGTTCGGCGCGGCAGAGGAGACGGGCAAACTCTTGAACGGCGCGGCACGCTCCGGCGCGCGCGACCAACTCGGACTCGGCGAGGCGATGGGGCGCGAACTCGCGCAACTCGCTCCGCCGCACGCCGACCTGTCGTTGCTCTGCGCGACCTATCAAGCGCGTGTGCCCTTCACGGCGCACGTCGCCATCGGAGCGGACATCGCGCACTTCCACCCTTCGGCCGACGGTGCGAGTCTCGGCCAAACCTCGCACACAGATTTCCGACTGCTCTCCGAACTCGTCAGGCGGATGGATGGCGGCGGGGTCTATTTGAACATCGGCTCGGCGGTCGTGCTGCCCGAAATATTTTTGAAGGCCGTCACGCTCGTGCGCAACCTCGGCCACCCGCTCGCCGATTTCACCACCGCTAACTTCGACTTCATCCAATCCTACCGCCCGCTCACCAACGTCGTCCGCCGCCCCACGAGCCACGGCGCAGGTCGCGGCTATTCCGTCACAGGCCATCACGAACTCATGATCCCGCTCCTCGCCGCCGAAATCCTCTGCGGCGAGTGCTGATGAGTTGATGACTCTTCCGCTCTTCCACTCTTACACAAATTGCCTTCGCTCCTACGCCCCCTGAAATTCTTGACAGGAAAACAACAAAGGTTTAATTTCTCATCCTGCCTGAAAATGAAAACCATTTTCGATTTCAGACATCTTCTAAGTTTTTTCATCTTGCTTAGTGTTCTCATAAAGGAAGAAGTTATGCGGATAACTGTCAGGAGGCGGGCATCGCGATTGCTTTTCGGAGTCGCGGCGCTCTACGTGTTATGTGGGTGCGCTTGGAGCGTGGCGGCTCAGTCGAGAGGCGTCTCGTTGTCGGGGCGCGTGCTCGATCAGTTTCGGGCGGCGGTCGAAGGTGCGACCGTGACGCTCAGGCAGGAGAGCCGTAACGACGAGCGCACGGCGATGACGGACTCGACCGGAGCCTTCGCGTTTGAGCAACTCGATTCCGGCTCTTACCACCTGCGCGCGACGAGTCGCGGCTTCGCGCTCGTCGATCAGGAAGTGTTGATTAGAGCCGACGCACGCAATAACGTCGAACTCACTTTGCAGGCGGCTTCCCTTGCCGAGGCGGTCGTCGTCACATCGGGCAGCATCGCGGGGATTCCCGAAGTGGTTGAGCGCATCCCCGGCTCGGTGGACGTGCTCGAAAGGGAGATGCTCGAACTAAGCCGCGTCTTCACTTCGAGCGAGGCACTGCGCAAGGTGTCGGGCATCAACGTGCGCGACGAAGAGGGCTTTGGCCTGCGGCCGAACATCGGCATCCGCGGTCTGAACCCGACGCGCTCCACCAAGGTGTTGCTCCTCGAAGACGGCATCCCGCTCACCTACGCGCCCTACGGCGACAACGCTTCTTACTACCATCCGCCCATTGATCGCTTCGAGAGCGTCGAAGTACTCAAGGGGTCTGGACAAATTCTCTACGGGCCGCAGACCATCGGCGGCGTCGTCAACTACATCACGCGCACGCCGCCGGAACAGACCTCCGGGTCGCTGACGCTCATGGGCGGCAATCGTGATTACTTCAACGGCCATGCCAACCTCGGCGGCACGTTCGGCAACACCGGACTCCTCTTCGACATCACGCGCAAGCAGGGCGAGGGCGCACGCGACCAGCACCGCTCCGGCCTGACCGACTTGAACTTCAAGAGCGTCACGGCGCTCGGCACACGCCAAGCGCTCACAGGCAAGTTCAACTTCTACCGCGAGCGTTCCCAGGTCTCCTATTCCGGGCTGACCGAGGCCGAGTACGCGGCCGACCCGCGTGCCAATCCTTTCTTCAACGACCGCTTCTACGGCGACCGCTTCGGCGCGTCGGCCACGCACGCCGTCGTCTTCAACTCGAACGCGACGCTGACGACCACGCTCTACGGTTCTTACTTCCGACGCCACTGGTGGCGGCAATCAAGCAATTCCGCACAGCGCCCGAACCGTCTGAACGTTGATCGCGATTGCCGCAGCTTCGCCGATCTCAACACGACCTGCGGCAACGAGGGTCGCCTGCGCAAATACTACTTCTTCGGCGTCGAGCCGCACATGAACGTCAGGCACAAACTCTTCGGCGTGCGCAGCGAGACCGACTTCGGCGTACGCGCGCACTACGAGACGCAGGAGCGCTTGCAGAAGAACGGCGACCTTCCCAACTCGCGCGACGGTGCCGTCGCCGAAGATAACGAGCGACGCAACCAGGCTTATTCCGGCTTCGTACAGAACCGTTTCCTCTTCGAGAAATTCACCGTCACGCCGGGCGTCCGTGTCGAGCACATCGAGTTTCAGCGCACTAACCGACTCATCAACGGGGGACGCGGCGTCTCCGGCCGGACGGCACTCACGCAAGTCATCCCCGGCCTCGGCGTCTCCTATCAGCCGACCGCGCAGTTGACGGTCTTCGCGGGCGTGCATCGCGGCTTCGCGCCGCCGCGCACCGAGGACATCATCAACAACAACACGGGCGGCAGCATCGAACTCGACCCGGAACTCAGTTGGAATTACGAATTAGGCTTTCGCGCCGCGCCGCGCCGCGGCCTCAGGTTCGACGCCACTCTGTTTCGCATGAACTATGAGAATCAGATCGTCCCTGCGAGTCTGGCGGGCGGCGTCGGTTCCACGCTCACAAACGGCGGCTCGACACTGCATCAGGGCGCGGAGTTCACGGGGCGCATAGACTCCGGCACGCTCCTTCGCAGCCGCCACAATTTTTACCTGCGCGTGGCCTACACGTTCCTCCCCACAGCCAAGTTCACGGGCACGCGCTTCAGCAGCATCCCCGGCTTCACGGGCGTCCAGATCACGGGCAACCGCCTGCCCTATGCGCCGGAGAATTTGCTGAACGCTAACCTCGGCTACTCGCACCCTTCCGGCGTTGACGCGCTGCTCGAAGGCGTGTACGTCGGCAAGCAGTTCGGGGACGATCTGAACTTACGCACGCCGCCCCCGAACCGCACTGATGGTCAACTCGGCCTCGTGCCCGGCTACGCGGTCTGGAACGCGACCGTCAACTACAACGTCGAGCAGTTGCGTTCGACATTTTTCGTCACCGCCAAGAACCTCTTCGACCGCACTTACATCGTTGACCGCGCGCGCGGCATCCTGCCGAGCAGCCCGCGCCTCGTGCAGGCCGGGTTGAAGTTCCGCTTTTAACTCTCCGGCGCGCGGCGAACATTCGCCGCTCTTAGAAGACACGCACACGCGCGAAGGCGGCTTCCGAATCATCAAAGTTCGGAGGCCGCCTTCGCGCGTGAGGTTACCGTGCCGGGGTGAGTGATCTGTCGTGTGACCTGCCGGTCAGTAGCAGTATTGGCCGTAAGGGCCGCAGCCATACGGGTCGGGTTCGCAACTGCAAGTGTCGGGGTTGAAGACGTAGCCGAAGGGGCAGAACACGAGGCAGCAGGGTGGGCCGCCGTCGAAGAGTTGGCTGACGAGATCGCCGAACTCGATTGATTCCTCAAAGGCGCGGATCGTGTGCTTGCGACCGCTCACGAAAGCATCATTCGTCCAGTAGTCCAGCCCCGGCGTGTCCGGTTCGCGTTGCAGGAAGGCGCGATAGAGGTCTGTGACGAAATCCCTGTGCCGCCCTGAATCGGCGGGGTTGCGCGCGCTATAGGCGTTAGTCTGGACGTAGACGTTCGGCGGCATATCATACGAAGCCTCCGTCATAAACAGCGTGGCGACGAAGCGACGCGCGCGCGCCAGCAGTTGGCCGTTGGCGGCGGCGTTGACGAGGTTGTCGTATTCGTTCTGGAGTTCGACGCAGGTGGGCTGCCGCCCGTAAGCGCCGAGGTAAGCGCGCCGGATGAATTCTTCATACGAGCGCGGCCCCTGCGGCTGCTGCATGGAGGCCGTTATCGGCAGCGCGACGATGAGCACGGAGATACAGGAAAGGAGCGCCACCAAGCGGCGTAGCGAGCGTGCTTTGGCAAACATAATTCATTGACTCCTTATTTTCCGGTTAAGCCGCTAGCGCATGCCGCGCAGTCCGAAGGCTGTCCGGCGCCACCATCTTTCGCGTGCATGCGATAGCGGCCGAGTCGGGAACGCTCCCGCGCGAGACCGCAAGTGTCGGCGGGAGTATAAGCGTTTGTATCGGGCAATGTTTCGGAAGCCGCTTTGCGAGGCGTCCTCAGACTCCCCGCATGCCGGAGACAACTATTGCGCGAGCGAAGTTGGAAGAAGTCCTGAGAAACGCGCCCGCCTCCGCTTGCGACCTGAACGGCAGGCGATTTCCTGAACAGCTATCTGATCAACTTTGAACTGTCGGGAGAGGCCGCTAACTTACTCTCGCAAGCATCGCGAAGCAAGGTATTTCTCCTGGCGGATATTGCTATTTATAAGCCGATTTTGCTCTGCTCGACCTCTTCACTTTTCGCGGCGGTGCGGCCGAGATAAAGCTCCCGGTGTTGCTGCGGGGTGTGGCCGTAAATGGCGCGAAAATCGCGCGCGAAGTGGCTCTCGTCGTTGAGTCCGACGAGCGCCCTGATCTCTTTGACGCTCAGGAACGTGGTCTCCAGCAATTCCCGCGCGCGTTCGAGCCGCAGGGCTTTGAGATATTTGGCGGGGCTGCTGCCCGTCTGGGATTTGAACAGATGACAGAAATGAAATGAGGTTAAGTTGACGGCGCACGCCATGTCGTTGAGCGTGAGTTTGGCGCGTAAATCGCGTCGCATGATAGTCACAACCTTTTGTACTCGCACGTCCAAAATGAAATTTCCTTTCCGGCAAAACGAGAGAAAAGTTTTTGCCGCACAAAGATAAAGCTTACCGGGAGCAAGCAGTTTTCCGGTTCGGGAGTTGCGTCGGTCATGGGGCACGCCGCTTGAGAAATACTTGAGACAACCGCGCGACGTCGAGAGGTGAGTACAAAATTACTGTAGGCGGCTGAGATTGTAAACCCCTAACTTTCATCCGAGGGTTTCAAAGGGGTTTGAGACGGCGCGGGCGGCCGTCGCGAGCGCGACCGTCGCGTGTGTTATAATTCCCGCGTTCTTACACACAACAACATCGGAAGCACACGCATCTTCCATTCAGATCAGGGGGCACTACTTTAATGGACGCAGACCGTTTGGAACATTTTCGCGGCATACTCACGAAGCAATTGCGCCAGCACACCGAACAGGTGAGAGATAACCAGCAGGCCGCGCTCGACATGATCGCCGACGACGGCGTGAAAGACAGCGTGGACATGTCGCTGCAAGACGTTAACCAGGAGCTTCAGTTCCGTCTCGGCGAGCGCGAATCGCAGGCCGTCGCCGACATCGATCAAGCCCTTCTCCGCATCGAAGAAGGCTCTTACGGCGTCTGTCAATCTTGCGGCAAAGCCATCGACGAACGCCGCCTCGAAGCCGTCCCCACCGCGCGCTACGACGCCGCCTGCCAGTCCCGCCTCGAAGAAGAGCAGGGGCTCGATGACATCCCAACCCTATAATTGCGGATTTCGGAATGCGGAATGCGGATTTGAAGCCAATCAAGAAACACGGAATGCGGATTAGAAGAAAGTTAATCTTCTAATCCGCATTCCGCATTCCGAAATCCGCAATCGCTTTAAGCTTTGGGGTGCGTCTTGTCGTAGACCTCGATCAATTTTTCCATGGAGACGTGCGTGTAGATTTGGGTGGTGGAGAGGCGCGCGTGGCCGAGCAGTTCCTGGATGTGGCGGAGGTCTGCGCCGCTGTCGAGGAGGTGCGTGGCGAAAGAGTGGCGCAAGCTATGCGGGCTGATGTTGTGGACGCCCGCGCAGATCAAGATGTACTTGTCCACCATGCGCCCGACCGAGCGAGTCGTGATCCGCGTGCCCTGATAGTTGAGGAAGACGGCCTCTTCGTCGCGTTCGGCGACGGGCGCATTGTTGAGGAACGCGCCGCGCACGGAGAGGTATTGCATCAGCGCGTGGAGCGCCGGGTCGCCGAAGGGCACAACGCGCTGTTTGCGCCGCTTGCCCGTCACCTTCGCCAGCTTGTTTTTGAAATCAATGTCGCGCAGATTCAGCTTGACGAGTTCGGAAACGCGGACGCCCGTGCCGTAGAGGAATTCGAGGATGGCGCGGTCGCGTTTGCCCAGATCGGTTTCGAGGTCTGGCGTCTCGATGAAGCGGACGGCCTCTTCGATGGAGAGGTGGTTCGGGAGTTTCTTTTCCAGCCGCGGCGTAGAGACGAGTTTCGCAGGGTTCATCTCGACCACGCCCTCGCGCAAAAGAAACTGAAAGAAGGTGCGCAGGGCGGCGAGTTTGCGCGCGATGGAGGTCTTCTTTTTGTTGGCGGCGTGGAGCGTCGAGAGCCATTCGCGGATCGTGATGTGATCGATCTGCTTGAGGTCGAATTCGCGGCGTGCGCCCGTCGCAGCTTCTGCGGGCGCGAGGTGGTCGTAAAACTGGCCGAGGTCGATCCGGTAATTGCGCAGCGTGTGCTCGCTCACGTTGCGCTCGTAACGCAGGTGCTCGAAGAACTGCTCGAAGAGTTGTTCGATCATGTAGGTTTGCTTTGCCGTCTACAGGCTGAACGTGTAAGTGATAAAACCGGAGACCGCGACGGGCTGGCCGGAGACGAGCGTGGGCGTAAATCTCGCCAGCCTCGCGGCGTTCACTGCCGACTCACGCAACAACACGTGTCCGGCTTCCGCCCGCGCGGAAATTACTCTACCACTCTCGTCAACCGTCAACAGCACTCTCACCGCGCCCTCGACTCTCATGCGCCGCGCCGTCTCCGGGTAGATCGGTTTCGGCAGGCTCAGGGCTTTCAAGGTGAGGTGGCCGACTTGGAGCGGAGCCTTCGGCGCGTTGCCCCCCTCCTGCGCGGGCGTGGATGAAAGTTGTTTTGACGGCGGCGACGATGGCGGCGGCGAGGTTGTTTCTGATTTCTGTGCGGGAGCCTTTGCCGTTGTCGGCGCGGGTGTCGGCTGCGGTTCGTTAGAGGCGGCGGGAGACGGTGAACTGACCGGCTTCGCAGCGGGTGGCTCGGATTTCACACCGGGCGGCGACTCGTCGTTTCGCGGCGGAGCGTCCGGCGCGGCGGCGGCTTTCGCCTCCGGCGTCTTCACTGCCGGGCTGACGACGCGCACGTCCGTCTCGACGCGCGTCGGCGGGTCGCCGCTCGTGTCCGGGTTCATGTTCTTGCTGCCGTGTGCAGGGGCACCGAGCGTGATGGTGGAACGCGCGGCGTTGCGCGCCAACTCGCGCGGCATGGTGAGCGGTGGGTTGAGATCGGATGGCGGCTCGCTGCGATGAGAGATCGTCTCCGCGTCGCTCACGAAGTTGGTTGGCGACGACGACAATTGCTGCCCGCTGCGCCGCGGATAGTAGCCGCGGCGTGCGCGCACGCGCAGGTTGGGACGTGTCTTGACACGCAGGTTGATGACGCGAAAACGATTGTCGCGCCCCTCGTCGCTCGGGTAATAACTGAGTACGTACTGTTGCGCGAGGTCGGCCGAAATTTGCGCGAAGGCCGTGTCGAGTTCGGCGGTGCTCTTAGGGATATAGACCGCGCCGCCCGTGCGGTCGGAGAACAGTTCGAGCCTGCGCACGGCCATCAGGTCATAAAGGTTCGCGTTCTCGAAGATGCCCGTCTGCACCCCGTACACCTGACAGTCGGCCGCGATGACGCGGCGCAGCGCTTCGTCGTAGGGCAGGTCGCTGATGGTGTCCGCGCCGTCCGAAACGATGACGAGGACTTTGCGCCCCGGCGCGAGGCGCAAGTATTCGGCGGCATGCGCCATCGCGTCGAGAAGTTTGGTTGCGCCTTCCGGCTTGTCGAAGTGTTCGATGGTGCGGACGAGTTTCTGCACGTCGTTCGTCAAAGGCTGCACGAGATCGAAGACGGTGCCGACCGAATAGATCGCCGCCTGATCAATCGGGCGCAGCACGGTCTTGAAGAAACGGATCGCGGCCTGCTTCTCGAACTCGCGCGACGAGCGGATGCTGTCGCTGTTGTCGAAGAGCATCACCATGCGCACGGGCGTCTCGGCATGGCTGAGGCCGCCGATGGGCTTCGGCTGCCCGTCCACGCGCAACTCGAAATCATCCACGGTCAGATCGGTGACGGCCTTGCCGCGCATGTCCGTGACGGTCGCCGAGACGGGCACGAGGTTCGACGTGACGCGCACGATTTCGCCGTCGTCAACTTCAATCGCGGCATCGTCAGCCGCAGTAGTAGTAGTAGTAGTAGTGGCGGGCGCGGCAGGTTCGTTCGACTGCGTGCGCGGCGTGTTGCTCTCAGGCGTGGGCGTGGGCAGGGGCAGAGTGCCCGGCGCATCGGGCGTGGCGGGCTGGCCGGGGAGGTGATCGCCCGGCCGGGTCGGCGTGGCGCGTCGCGGGCGCTGCGTGTTGGGCGCAGGCGAGGCGGAAGGCTCCGGCCTGCGGCGACCCGACTGCGCGTTCGCGTGCGGCGCGTGGGAGAAGAGAAAAATTCCGGCGAGGAAGAGACATGCCGCGCGACGTAGAATGAAGAGACGCGCCGCGCAGTCGTTTCGCGGGCGCGCGTCTCGCGATGTGCGCGGCTTGTTGCGAGCGTGCCCCTGTCGCGTCAGCTGCCCACGGCATGCGGCACATGCGGAGTAGTCGCCGTCGCGGAGTCGCCGGTGTGAAGATTGTGCAGCCAGTTGTTCCACTCTGTTAATGCTCGTTCGACTTGCAGTTGATGCCGCTCGCGCTTGCGCCGGATGCGTTTGCGATCCGCTTCGGGCAGCGGTTCCAGAAGCGCGAAGGTGATGTTGACGGGTTGATAGTTGTCCGTCTCGGCCGACGAGACGTAGCGCGCCAGCGCTCCCGTGGCCGACTTCGGCGGGGCTTCGACGAGCGCCATGCCCTTCAACTGCCGCGCCGCGTTCACCCCCGCGAGCCAACCCGTCGCCACCGATTCGACGTAGCCCTCGACGCCGCTGATCTGTCCGGCGAAGTAGACGCCGGGGCGTTCGCGCATCTGCATCGTTGCCGCGAGCACGCGCGGCGCGCGAATATAAGTATTACGATGAATCTGCCCGTACTGCAAGAACTCCGCACGTTCCAGTCCGGGAATCAAACGGATCACGCGCGCCTGTTCGCCGTAACGTAGATGATTCTGAAAGCCCACGAGGTTGTAGGCATCGGCCATCAAGTTTTCCTGCCGGAGTTGGACGGCGGCGAAAGGCTCGCGGCCGGTGCGCGGGTCGCGCAGGCCGACGGGCTTCATCGGCCCGTAGCGCAAAGTGTCGTAGCCGCGCCGCGCCAGTTCTTCGACGGGCAGACACGCCTCGAACCAGCGCGTCTCCTCGAAGCGTTGCAGCGGCACGCTCTTGGCTTCCCTGAGCGCCTCATAAAAAACTCTGTACTGTTCCTCGTCGAATGGGCAGTTGACGTAATCGTCGCCGCCCTTGTCATAGCGCGCGGCGCGAAACGCCACGGTGTGATCGATTGAATCGGCGGCGACGATGGGCGCGATGGCGTCGTAAAAGTAAAGCTGCCCGTCGCCCGTCAGGCGCACGATCTCTTCGGCGAGCGCGTCGGAACAGAGCGGCCCGGCGGCGATGATCGTCAGGCTGTCTTCCGGCACGCGCGTTAACTCTTCGCGAATCAGGGTTATGTTCGGGTGCGCCTCGATCCTTTGCGTGATGAGTTCGGCGAAGCGTTGACGGTCAACCGCGAGAGCCGCGCCCGCGGGCACGCGCGTCTCCGCCGCGACTTCCAACACGAGCGACCCGCCCCGTCGCAACTCTTCCTTCAACAGATACGGTGCAGTTCCCGGTTCGTCAGATTTCAGCGAGTTGGAACACACGATCTCGGCCAACTGATCGGTGCGGTGCGCGGGCGTCTGCCGCACGGGACGCATCTCGTACAAGCGCACGCGCGCGCCATTCTCGGCCGCCTGCCACGCCGCCTCGACCCCGGCGAACCCGCCGCCGATCACTACCACTTCATTCGTCGTCTTCATAGTCGTCATGGCTCTTTCGGCGGCTCTACTTTCGCGTCTCCCGCGCTCGCCTCGAAACGTTTGAAGTCTGCGACTTCTTTCGTGGTGTGTACTTCGACGCCGTTGAAGACGTTCTTGTTTCCGTTGGTGTTGATCCGCACCAGACTTTCGAGCCAGATGCCGTCGGGCAGGCGCGTCTCCGCGTAGATGATTGATGGTTCGTCCGGCCGCGCGTGCGTCGCCGGTATTGGTGCGCCCGGTGCGTTTGGCGTCAGCGGCCACGCTTCGAGACGAGCGAGCGCCCGGTCGGCGATGTCTATCCAGACGCGCCCGACGAGTTTCGCGTAAGGCTTCTGCAAGTCGTTGGCCGGGACGAAATCGGCGCGCGGGCGGAAATCCAGAACGATCATTTCGCGCCCATTGAGACTCTCGCGGCGCGGGGCGAAAAATTCACCGGCGCGCAACACTCTCCACGGCGCGAATGAAAACTCCCCCGCGCTCAAGCCGTCTCTGAACTTGAAGCCGTTGGTAAAGCCGAAGGTCGGGATGCCGGTCGCGTCTGCCGCGGGGCGCGGCGGGGGCGGCGCGGCGGGCGCGCTTCGCTTCTCTTCTTCGCGCGCGGCCTTCTCAAGATTCGCCACCGCTTTCTTAAACTGCTTCTCGGCCTCCTGCGCCGACAGAGGCACGCCGTTCTCGCTCGTCAACTTCCTGACGAACTCGCCCCGCACCGGGTAGACCTCGTAAACCTTCGACGTCTCCCGCTTGACCTCGCCGCGCTTGCCCAACTCGCGATCCGTCACCTTCGTCGTCCAGGTGTATTCGAGGCGGCGCGGCTGCATCGCACGCTCGCTTTCAGCCACTTCACGAATCAACGCGCGTGCGTCGAGCGTCGACAGGTCTGCCGGAATCTCCGCCTTCGCCCGAAGCACGCTCGAAGGAGCCTGCGCAGATTGCTGCCGGCGCGCGGGCACGGCGTCTGCGCACGCGCCTATGCAGAGGACGAGACACAGCATAGCCCGCGCGTGCGAAGGCCGTGCCGCGCTCGACAGTCGCGTGGCTAAAGCGCAGACCGTTAACTTCATAAAACTTTTCATCAAGGCTCGTGCGGCGGAGTCGGTGTGGGTTGCGGCGGCTCCACTTTCGCGTCGCCGACGTTGGTGCTGAAGCGCTTGTAGTTGCTGTATTCGCGTATCGCGTCGAGACGAAACCCGGCGAAGAGGAAAATTTTAGCAGAGGCGTTGATCTGCTCGAAGCGCGGCAGCCACACGCCGTCTTCGAGCCGCGTCTGTTCCAACACGATTGCAGAGCCGGGACGCACAGAGGCCACCAGACCGCCGCCCACTTTGAAACCTTCCGACAGCCGCGCTTCGAGCCGCATCACCTGCTTGTCCAACGGGTCGATCCACACAACGCCCGTCAGTTTGGCGACGAACGATTCGCCGCGGTTGGCGGGTTTGAAATTGGGGCGCGGGCGAAAGTCGAAGACGATGGCATCGCGCTCTTGGAAACGCTCGCGGCGCGGGCTGACGAACTCGCAGGCGCGCAGAAAGACGCCGATGCCGACGTCCTCATCCTCTTTCACGTCTCCCGTCTCGCCCCGCTTGCGCGCACGCTCGGCGCGTTCCGCACGCTCGCGCGCCTCGCGTTCCATACGCTTCTGGTTATCACGCGCGAGCTTTTCCAACGCCTCGCCCACGCGCTTTTCTTCTTTCGCCGCGCGTTCCGGCGAGAGCGGCACGCCGTCTTCGCTGATTAACTTCGCCACGCTTCCGCCGCCCGCCACCGGATAAATCTCGCGCACGGCCGTCTTCTCTTTTTTCACCACGCCCTTGTCGTCAATCTCGCGCTCGGTCTCCGTGCGTGTGAAGGTGTAGTCGCTGACGCGGCGGTCGAGTTGCTCCTGATTGCGCGCGACGGCGCGCAGCAGTTCGGCGATGTTCAGAGATGCGTCGCTCGGCGGCTCGAAGAGCGCGTCGGACAGCCCCGTGTTATAGCGCACGCCGACGAGGGTCAAGGCCAGCGTCTCTGCATCGCGCGTCTTGATCTCTACCCGGTGCGGTTCGAGCAGACCGTTCTGCGCCGCGCGGTAATCTTTGTAACGGATGGTGAGTCCGCGCGCATCGTCGGCGACCTGCACGGGCAGTTTGCTCTGCGCGCCGAACCAGTAGTTCAGGCGCGCGCCGTTGCGTCGCGAGAATTCGACGACGTAGGCGGGTTCGAGGTGATTGCCGCCATCCGAGAATTCAATCGTGCGCGCCAGCACGTCCTCTTTCTTGTAATCAACCAGACGACTTGCGTCGAGCGCAGAGAGCAGCCTCGCGACGTTTGCGTCCGTGCCGGTCAGCGTACGCAGATCGCCGCCCACGCGCCGCAGCCAGGCGGAGCGCGCGTTGGCCGCCGCGTTCGACTCGCCGCGTTCGAGGGAGATGTCTGTGCGCGTCGAGGCCGGAAATTTCGTGAACGTGCGCGCCGTGCCCTCTGCCCCCTGTGCGCCCTGTTGCACTTTCCACTCGTAGGTCGCGTCGCGCACCGCGCCCTGTCGTTTCTTCCCCCCGACGGCTTTCAAATAGTCGCCCACGATCCGGTCGGGCGAGGGCAATTTCTGCGCCCTGCTCTTTTGTGCGGATGCATGGAGCGGACTGCCGAGCAAAGTCAGGACGAGCACGAGCAACACCGGCACGCGCAACGCGCACGCGACGGCGCGGAAGTTTGTCGAATCCGGGCACGCTATTCTGGAACTACTTTTCATCATGTATGTGGGACGAGAAATTTCGAGCGGGCATGAACACGAACGTTGACCGGCTCATCTTAACTTACTTTACGCCCGCCGACACAGCACACAGGAAGGGCGAGCGCGTTTCGGATTCGCCGCTCGCCCTTCGTCTATTTCGAATTTTAGTTGCCGGAAGAACTCAGGAGGGTTGTCCCTCGGTCGTCTCCGAAGCATCGGGCGGCTGCGGCACTTCCGCATCCATCGCCGCCGCAGACTCCTGCTCGGCCTCCGGCTCGCCCTCGTGCTCCGCGACGCCCGCGCCCCCGCGTTTCTCACTTGCCTGCCCGCTGCCCGCCGTCGCCCCGGCTTCCCTGTCCTCGCCTTGTCCAGCCATTCGTCTCGCTCCTTCCCGTTTCGTCGCCGCCTGCTATAACACTGTCACTCGCCGCGCTCAAACGCGACTTTGCAACTTAACGCCCGCCGCCCTTGCGCGCCGCCTGTTTACCGGCAGACTTTTTACCGGCAGAGCCGCCGCCCCCGGCCTTCTTGCCCGCAGACTTTTTAGCGCCGCCTTTCGCGCCCGCCTTCGCGCCCGCCTTGCCGGCCGCGCTTTTCTTCGCGCCCGACCGCGTTGCTCCCGTCGCTGCTTTCTTAGCAGCGCCCTTCTTCGCGCCGGCCGCCGCCGCCGAAGCCTTCCCGCCGCCCTTCGATGCACCCTTCGACGCAGCCTTCCCCGCGCCCTTCTTCGACGCCCCTTTCGCACCAGTTGATTTCTTCGCCGCTGCTGCCGGCTGCTTCGCGCTCGCCGATTTTCGCGCGCCGCCGGACTTCTGCGCGCCCGCGCCGCCCGCCGCCTGCGCACGCGCCGCTGCGCGCGCCTTCTTGCGCTTCGCGGCCTCGCGCGCGGCCTCTTTCTCCTTCTCACGCTGCACGCGCTCGTGTACGTCGTCCATCAATTGCTGGATGCGTTCAGCCTCGGTCTGCGGCGCGTCCGGCTGCTGCTCCGCGCCCTCGCGCTGCTGGTCTGCAAAACGGTTGCGCTCCTCCTCCGTGATCGCGCCGTGGCTCTGCGTAAATTCGTACTCGTTCAACTTCTGGCCGTCGATCTTATAGTTCGGCATGTGCTTCGTAGGGTCTTTTGCCATCTCTGTTTTTCGCTCCTCCCTTTCCCGTCTGAGCGCCTGCTTGACAGCGCGCGCCTCGCTTCGTATTCTTGCTTGACAAACTCGTGTGCCGCCTTAGCTCAGTTGGTAGAGCAACGGTTTCGTAAACCGTAGGTCTCCGGTTCAAGTCCGGAAGGCGGCTTCAATTTTCTCACCTTCGTCTACCGCTTAACTATCGCCGTTCCCTTCTCTGAACAGCTTATGGTTCAGTTGCCCACTTCCTGTAACCGAACTGATAGATGGTGTGCTTCTGATGATGATTCGCGCACAGCACTCTACACTTTCTTACCTCTGCCTCAATCGTCTCTCTCGCATATGACTGTTGCGCCATCTGACTGACTTCCCGCCGTTTGGTCTGCGGATCGAGATGATCAAAGACCAGCATATCGGGATCACTCACCGTACAGCCTTCCCACTCGCACCGCTTCGTTTTCAGCAGTTCGAATAGCCAACGTCGGTTGCTATGAGCTTTCGCTTTGTTGCGCTCGTAGTTGCGGCGCGGGTGGGTTTTGTAATGTTCATTATCAATGGCTCTCTTGCAAGGACGGCAATACGGTTGCAGCCCATCAGGGTTACGCGCGAACTTATGGAATTCGCTCGTGTCTTTCGTCGCTTTGCAACGGAAACATTGCTTCATCATTGACGTTACCCCAACGATTCAACTTTGAACGGGGCACACCCGCAACACGCAGTTGCGCCCCGTTCAAGGCCAAAACATTCCGCACGCACATGCGCGGGTGCGCGTCCGGCGACGCTATTTCTTGCGGGAACTTCCGGCGCGCCCTTTACCGCCGGACTTGGAAGCGCCGGACTTCTTCGCGCCGCCAGACTTCGCACCGCCTGCCTTCTTCGCACTGCCCTTCGCGCCGCCAGACTTGCCCGCCGCGCCTTTGCCGCCGCCACTACTGCCTGAGCCGGTCGCAGACTTGGCCGTGCGATTGATTCCCTTGCTGACAGACTTCGCCGAGCGCGCCGTGGCGCGTCCCTCGCGCTCCGCCGCTTTGCCCGCGCGTTCCGTCGCCTTGCCCGCCTGCCGCGCGATGCTCCTCACGGCGCTCGACGTGGACGTGGTGCCGGTGCGCCCCGTGGACGTACGCCCGGACGAACGGCCGCCGGACTTTTTGCCCCTGCCCGGTCGCACGATGTCGCCGAGCGTCGGGCTGACGCTCCCTACTGTGTCGGCCAGAGTTTCGAGCAGCGAACTTCCGAGGTTCGACCCGCGCTCGGCCACTTCGCCCGCAACCTCTGTCGCCTGATTGATAACGCCCGTCCCCGCTTCGGTCGCCGTGTTCGCCATGTTGTCGCTCGCCGCGCTGCGTTGGCTGTTAGATTGTTTACGTCTGCTTGGCATGATTCTCTCCTCCCGTGTGTGTGTCGAGTTGAATGAACTACCTTGCTCGGTTCAAGGCGAAATAAACAACCTTGCGCCCTTCATTTTCCGATTTCACTTTGCGCGTTTTTCGGTTGCCTTGAGATTTACATGATGTGTGGCGCGGCCGTCAATGAGAAAGTGCGCAGAGTGGGCGCGATCCGCCGCCGTATCGTTAAATATGCGCGCGGCGCAAGTAACGTAAGCGAACGTTCGCGGCGGCGGCCTGTACGGGTTTGTGCGAACGAAACGGGCGCCGAGAGGGCTTTTGCCCGCATTCAACTCGCACGCGCGCTGGCACGCTCCTTGCCAATTTGTAATGAGGACAAACCACAGACAGGTTCGCGGACGCACGCCATGCGGCGTCTTTTGAGAATGAGAATTACCGAAGGAGTCAAACCGATGTCGAAGCAGGAAAGCGCCACGAAGAAGGTCGCCATATTGATCGAAAACCACGTCGAGGACAGCGAATTTCTAGTTCCTTACAACGCGCTACAGGAAGCGGGGGCGGAAGTGACCGTGCTCGGCTCGCGCGTCAACGAAAAATATCAGGGCAAGCAGATGAAACTCTCTATGGAGGCCGACCGGACGACCACCGACGCGCTCGCAGAAGAGTTCGACGCCGTCGTCATCCCCGGCGGCATGGCTCCAGACAAGATGCGCACCAACATGAAGACCGTGCGCTTCGTGCAGGACGCCGTCGAGCGCGGCAAACTCGTCGCCGCCGTCTGCCACGGGCCGCAGGTTCTGATCGAAGGCGACCTGCTGCAAGGCAAACGCGCCACAGGCTTCCGCGCCATACGCAAAGACATGCAGAACGCCGGCGCGAACTACGAAGATGCTCCGCTCGTGCGCGACGCGAACCTCCTCACGTCGCGCCGACCAGGCGACGTGCCCATCTTCACGGCTGCCATCCTGCGCCATCTGGGGATTGAGAAGAACATTAAAAACGTCGGCCTGCCTGACGAGACGGATGTCTCGTCCGACTGGTGGAAGCTGGCCGAAGGCTGGGGCGGTTCGACGAAAAGCGAGATCGTGGACGGCATCAACACGGCGATTCGCGGCGAGCGTTACGCTCTGACGGCCTTCGAGCATTACGCAGAGAAAGCGACCGCGCCCGACCTTGGCGCGGCCTTCAAGGAAATCTGCGCAAACAAAGGGCGGCACATCGCTGCGCTCGAAGCGCGCCTCGCCGCGCTCGGCGAGAAGGAGTCGTTTCAGGCTGCGGGCAGCGGCGCGTGGGCGACGCTCAAGAGTTGGATGCAATCGAGCGACGACGTGGCGCTCATGCGCCGCGCCATGGGCGACCTGCAAACCGGCGTCGTCGATTCGTTCAACCTCACCAACAGTTTCACCGACCCGACGACCGCGCAAATCTTTGACGACATCAGCGTCGATATCGCCAAAGACGAGCAGCGCATCGCAGACCTCTACCACGCGCGTCTCGCCGGGCAGAAGCCCGACGCCGCCACGCCTACCACGGGCGCGGCCGTCAGCGCGTGAGAAAAAGTAGAAATCGGAGATCGGGAAATTAGAGAGGCGAGAGAGGAGATCGGGGCGTGTAAGCCTTCGGTCTCCTCTCTCGCCTCTCAGCCTGTGCGGAGGAACCCGCAGGGGTTCTTCCAAAGAGAGCCGGATACAGGTCGGTTTACGTCGCGGAAGGCGGCAGACGATTTCGCCGCTGGAGCACGCGACGCAGGCGCAAGGCAAGCCCTCCGCTAATCGTGATCAGCAGAGGCACGACCCAGGCCAAGTTGTCGTAGAAGAATGCGGCGAAGCGGCTGCCCGGCGTCACCTCCACCAGAATCTCCCTTTTGAAGGTCTCGGTCTTGCGCTTTCTCTCTTTGCCGTCAACGAGGAGGATGGCGCTCAGCGTCAGGTGCA
>DASVPS010000105.1:0-14202 GCA_036389555.1 Pyrinomonadaceae bacterium | reverse complement strand
AATCTCCATGTCGCGGTGGCCGTGCGTGCCGAAGCCCCGGCCGGGAGCGACGCGGTCTTCGTTGATGACGCGCAGGGAGCGGAAGCCCATGTGGCGCGGGTCGTAATAGTCGCTGAATGAGAAAGTATGCTTTGTGTCCAGCCAACCGTGGTTGGCGCCACCGCGTTCGTCAGACGTTCTGATTGTAATCATCGTCTTACCTCTTTTCCGTCAGGCGGTTTGAAGCACAATCGCTTGCACCGCCCTCCGTATCTGTTACCTGATAATGTTAGGCGCGCTCATAACGCACGTTCTCCAGATACAGCCGAGTCTTTCCGCCCGGTCAACTGATCTGCACCCGCCCCGGTCATTACTGTCCGGCGGGCTTCGGCGCGGGCTTCACGGCTTCGAGTTGCAGGTCGATGGTGACTTCGTTGCCGACGTCGAGGCCGCCGTTCTCCAAAGCCTTGCCCCAGGTGATGCCGTAGTCGCGGCGGTCGATCTTCGTCTGCGCGCTGACGCCGAAGCGCGTGTTGCCCCAGGGGTCTTTGATCGCCCCGGTGACGGTGAAGGGAAGCGCCACAGGCTTCGTCACGCCCTTGAGCGTGAAGTCGCCGTGCAGGACGTAACCGTCCTTGCCCCGGCGCGCGACGCGCGTGCTCTTGAAGCTCATCTCCGGGTACTTCGCCGCGTCGAAGAAGTCGGCCGTCCGCAGGTGCTTGTCGCGTGGCTCGACGCCCGTGTCGATTGATTCGATCTTCGCCGAGAACTCCACCGAAGACTTGGTCACGTCCGACTCGTCGAAGTGAATTGTGCCTTTGAAGTCCTTGAAGCGGCCTTCGACCCACGCGATCTCAAGATGGCGAATCGAAAAGCCGATGATGCTGTGCGCCGGATCGATTTGGTAGTCGCCACTGGGAACAGGCGCGTAAGTGACTTTGGCAGCAGTGACTTTGGCAGCTCTTTCTTGCGCACTGACAACCCAGGCGGGCGCGCCCCCTAAGGCGAAAGTCGCCGCCGTGACAGCCGCCAACACCACGGCCAGAATTGCGTTTCTCATTTTCCCCATTCTTATCATCTGTCTCTCCTTTAGCTTCGCCGTCTTCGGCTCGGGATTTCACCGTACCGAGTTAGCTCGTTGTAAGTTTCATCGTTATAACGACTATTGTCGCAAAAAATTTAACCTGTCCCGTCTTGCGCGACCTTGAGCAGCCTGCCTAGCGTCGCGAGTTGCTTCTCCCCCAGGTGTCCCAACTGCCTGCGGTGGGTTTCCGCGACCGGCCCGTCGAGTTCCGCGAGCAGGCGCAGCCCCTCGTCCGTGATTCGTGCGACCACCCGGCGGCGGTCTTTCGCCTCGCGCTCGCGTGAGATCAGTTCCCGCGCTTCCAGTCGGTCGAGGAGACGCGTGACGTCCGAGTCTTTGGTCACCATCCGCTCGCTGACCTCTGTACATGAGGCACCCGCGTCCCCCGCGCCGCGCAGGATTCTGAGCGCGTTATACTGCGTCGGCGTCAGGTCGGCGCGGCCGAGCGTCTCGGTCACACCTCGCGAAAGACTCTCGGCGGCGCGCAGCAGACTGAGGTACACATCCTCTTCATCCGCGCCGGCGGGCTTTTTCTGCGCTGCCGCTTTTTGGCTCTTCCCAGTCACGAATTGAATATACTCGTTATAACGATAATTGTCAAGAGGGCTAAGTAAGTTTTAGATGCTCCGTTAACCAGACAACAATCCCGGCACGCCGCACGGAGAATTATTTGCAGGATCGTGCAATTATTCGCGATTATTGTCTTACCGCCCTCTGTTCCTGAGCCTTTAGAATCACACTAAAACAATTAGACACGAAAAATTGCTACTAACGAAAAGATATTTGGAGAGAGTTGAGGTAAGCCTACCCGTGGCGTCTCGAAGGAGAAACGATGCAGAAGCACAAACTCGGAAACAGCAAACAGCCGCTCAAGCGCGGGGAATATCCATGAACGAAACCGCGTTGTACATGCCGGTGGCAGTGAACCCGTCATGAAAACTGCATCCGTGCGGGCGACGGCTCACATCGCGCACTGGTACCGATGATCATCCTCGTCAGCTTTGCCGTGGGAGGGTTCCAAACATAAATCAATGAATCGTAAAGGGACGAACATGAAACTGCTCGCCGCGATGAACCGTCCCGATCAGCTTCGATCTCATCTCGCCAGAGCGCGTGCTAATGGCGTGACGGAGCAGGAGTTGATCGAGGCAATCACACATCTGGCGTTCTACGCCGGGTGGCCGAGTGCCGTCACAGCGGTTGGGGTGGCGAGAGAAGTCTTCCAGCAGAAGTGATACACGAGCGAAGGCGCTGCTACTGCCTTCGGTGAATTTAGAGGGCGCAAGGTAGATGTCCGCTTCCGACCGTTCGGCGACCATATTCCTGTCGCGGGCGGCCGACTTAGACATAATTAGGGGGACCCATCAATGAACGACGATTTCGACGATACCTCGGAACCTGAGTTGACGGCTGACGAGGAGGCGCTGTTAAAGGAGATGCCGACGCTGACCGACGTGGGGCTGGCGCGACGCACCTTCATGGGACAGACGATTGCGGGCGGCCTCGGCGCTTTCGCGCTGATGCTGCTGGAGAAGGAGAGGGCGCTCGCCGCGCTGAGCGTTTCGCCCGAAGCGGTGTTTGCTCCGGCTGCGGCGCTGGAAAATCCCGTCAGGATCACCCTGAAAGTTAACGGGGTGGCGCAAAGCCTGGAAGTTGATTCCCGCATGGTGCTGCTAGACGCCCTGCGCGAAAGGCTGGAGCTGACCGGGACGAAGAAGGGCTGCGACCAGGGGCAGTGCGGCGCATGCACGGTGCTCGTTGACGGCCGCCGCGTCCTCTCCTGCCTGACGCTCGCGGCGCAGGTGGAGGGAAAGGGGGTGACGACCGTCGAGGGGCTCGCCAAAGGTGACGAACTGCATCCGGTGCAGGCGGCCTTCATCAAGTATGACGGCTTCCAGTGCGGCTACTGCACGCCGGGGCAAATCTGCTCGGCCGTCGGTCTGCTCGAAGAGGCGCGCCGGGGCGACGTGAGCCACGTCACAGAGGACGTGAGCGCGCCGTTCAAACATCTCTCCGACGACGAGATACGCGAGCGGATGAGCGGCAACATCTGCCGCTGCGGTGCCTACCCGAAGATCGTCGCGGCCATACAGGAGGCGCACTCGGGCAAAGAGACAGCGCGGACGTGGCGCTTCGTCGAAGGAGAGGAACTGGCTCGCGTCAGGAAGGAGGAAGCCGATGAGACCGTTTAAGTACACGCGCACCAGCGACCCCGCAGCGGCCGCACGCGCGGTAGCATTGAACCCGCGGGCGAAGTTCCTGGCGGGCGGGACGAACATCCTCGACCTGATGAAAGAGGATGTCGAGCGCCCAGACGAATTGGTGGACGTGACCCGCCTGAAGCTCGCCGAGATCAAGGCGGCGGGTGGTGGCGTCTCCATCGGCGCGCTCGCGAAGAACTCCGACACCGCCAACCATCCGCTCATACGCCGGAACTACCCGTTGCTCACGCAGGCCATCGTCGCCGGCGCGTCGGGACAACTCCGCAACATGGCGACCAATGGCGGGAACCTGATGCAGCGAACGCGCTGCCAGTACTTCTATGACACGGCGATGCCCTGCAACAAGCGCGAGCCGGGGACGGGCTGCGGCGCGCTCGAAGGACTCAACCGCATTCACGCCATCTTCGGCTGGAGCGACAAGTGCGTCGCCACCTACCCCGGCGACATGGCGAACGCGCTCTATGCACTCGACGCCGTCGTACGTGTGAGGGGCACGGGTGGGCGTGAGCGCACGATACCAGTCGCCGAGTTTCACCGACTGCCGGGCGACACGCCCGAGCGCGACAACAACCTTCAGCACGGCGAGCTGATTACGGCCATCGAGCTGCCGCAGTCGAACTTCGCGAAGAACTACTACTACCTGAAGGTGCGCGACCGCGCCTCTTACGCCTTCGCGCTCGTCGCGGTGGCCGCAGCCTTAAAACTCGATGGCGGCCGCGTCCGTGCGGCGCGCATCGTGCTCGGCGGCGTGGCGCATAAGCCTTGGCGAAGCCCGGAGGCCGAGGCCGCGCTCACGGGGCAGCCCCCCTCCGAGGCCAACTTTCGGATCGCGGCCGAGGCGGCGCTCAAGGGCGCGAGGCCGCTAGCGCACAACATCTACAAAGTCGAACTGGGGAAACGCGCGGTCGTCCGCGCCCTGATGCGCGCGGCCAAGCTGGCCTGAAGGGGGAGGGGAAGACTATGCCTAGATACATCGGGAAAGAGATGAGCCGCGTGGACGGCGTGGCGAAAGTAACGGGCAGGGCGAAGTATGCGGCGGAGTTCCGCGTGCCGAACCTCGCCTACGGTTTCATCGTGCTGGGCACGGTGGCGAAGGGCACGATCAGTGCCATTGACACGCGCGAGGCGGAACGCGCGCCGGGCGTCGTCCGCGTCTTCACGCACCTGAACGTGCCGAAGCTGGGGCCGAAGCCTGTCACGGAGGACGCGCCGCCGCGGGGCGGACAGCAGGAGCGGGACAAGTCTTTCCGCGCGCTCCAGTCAGACAGAATCTACTTCAACGCGCAGCCCGTGGCGCTCGTCGTCGCCGAGACGTACGAGCAGGCACGCTACGCCTCGCGCTTAGTCCGTGTCACCTACAACGCGGAGAAGCATGTGACCGATACGGAGGCCGCGCGCGGGCGCGCGCGGGTACCCGCACGGGCGCCGAAGCCTCGCGGCAACCCCGAAGAGGCCATGCGCGTTGCGCCCGTCAAGGTCGAAGCCGAATATCGCATCCCCATCGAGCATCACAACCCGATGGAGCCGCACGCCGCCGTCGCCGTCTGGCAGGAAGACAAGCTGACCATCTTCGATAAGACGCAGGAGGTCTACGGCGTGCGCGCGCACCTCGCGTCGGCCTTCGGCGTGCCGGAGGCGACCGTCTCGGTCATCTCCCCTTACGTCGGCGGCGCGATCGGGTCGTCGCTCCGTCCTAACTACTACCCGGCGCTGACGGCGATGGCGGCGCGTGAACTGAAACGCCCGGTCAAGGTCGTCTACACGCGCACGCAGATGTACACAGGCCACGGCTACCGCCCCTACACGATTCAGAAGATCGCGCTCGGCGCGGAGCGTTCGGGGAAGCTCACGGCGATGATCCACGAGGCCACGCACAACACCTCCTCCTTCGAGGAGTTCAACGACAACACCACAGGGTTTACGCGACAGGTCTACGCCTGCCCGAATCTCTACGCGCCGCTGAAGATCACTACCACAGACCTCAACACCCCGACCTGGATGCGCGCGCCCGGGGCGGTGAGCGGCATGTTCGCGCTCGAATGCGCGATGGACGAGCTGGCCTATGCGCTCAAAGTAGACCCGCTCGAACTCCGGCTCATCAACTACGCAGAGGTAGACCCCGAGAGCGGACGGCCGTTTTCGAGCAAGGCGCTGCGCGAGTGCTACCGCCTCGGCGCGGAGAAGTTCGGGTGGAAGGATCGCCGGATGGAGCCGCGCTCGATGCGCGACGGGCGGCTGCTGGTCGGCTGGGGGACAGCCACCGGCATCTGGGGCGCGTTCCAGATGCCCGCCGCTGCCCGCATCACGTTCAAGGCGGACGGGACGGCGCACGTCGCCAGCGCGACGAGCGACATCGGCCCCGGCACCTACACGATGGTCACGATGATCGCCGCCGAGTTCCTGGGGCTGCCAATCGAGCGCGTGAAGTTCGAACTCGGCGACACGAAGTTCCCGCGCGCCCCTTCGCAGGGCGGCTCCTGGACGACGGCAAGCGTCGGCTCTGCCGTCCACGGCGCGGCGCTAACCATCACCGCTAAGCTGCTCGCGCTCGCGAACCGCGAAGCGGACTCGCCGCTGAAGGCCGCCGCCGCCTCCGATGTCGAGATGCTCGACGGGCGGCTGCGACTCAAGAGCGACCCGTCGCGTTTCGTCAGCGTCTCAGAGGTCATGCGCCGCAACAACCTTAACGAGATCACGGAGACATTTGAGTCGCGCCCGTCGAAGGAGCGCGACAAGTACGCGACGATGGCGCACGGCGCGCAGTTCGTCGAGGTGAAGGTTGACCCAGACCTCGGCATCGTCCGCGTCACGCGCGCCATCGAGGTAACGGCCTGCGGCAAGATCATCAACCCGAAGGCGTCGCACAGCCAGGAGATCGGCGGCGTCGTCTGGGGCATCGGCATGGCCTTGCAGGAGGCGACCGAGATCGACCATCGCTACGGCCGCATCATGAACCCGAACCTCCAGCATTACCACGTGCCGGTCAACGCCGACGTGCACGAGATCGAGACGTTGTTCGTCGAGGAGGATGACACGGTCGTCAACCCGCTCGGCGTCAAGGGCATGGGCGAACTCGGGATGGTCGGCATCCCTGCGGCCATCGCCAACGCCGTCTTCCACGCCACGGGCAGACGCATCAGGGAACTGCCGATTACGCCGGACAAGTTGCTATAGAGGGGGTGAGCTTATGAACGAAGTGCGAGCGTTAGTCGAAGCGTTCGACGGGGCGAACAAGAGGGGCGAGCGGTGCGCGCTGGCGACGGTCGTGAGTGTCGAAGGCTCTTCGTACAGGCAGCCGGGCGCGCGGATGCTGGTCTGCGAAGGCGGTGCGAGCACGGGCACGATCAGCGCCGGCTGCCTCGAAGGCGACGTCATAGAGCACGCGAAGCGCGTCATCAGGGCGGGCGCGGTGAAGCTCGTCGAATACAACACCGCATCGACGAGCGACGAGATGGCCTGGGGGCTGGGGCTCGGCTGCAACGGCATCGTGCGCGTGCTGGTCGAGCCGCTCGCCCCGGGGTCGCCCTACGTCGAGGCACTGAGGCGTTCGTGCGAGGCGCATGCGGGCGACTCGCCCATGACGGTCGCGACCATCTATCAGCACACGCCTTCGGGATCAGCCCCCGCAGCCGCGCACATCGCAATCGGCGCGCGGCTCTTCATTGATGAAGGCGGCGAGGCCGGCCGCGAGAACTTGAGCGACGATTTGGCGTCGCTCATCGAGTGCGACGTGCGCATGACGGCGCGCGCGGAGTCGGCCGGCGCCAGAGTCTACGAGGTCGCAGGCGGCTCCTTGAAGGTCTTCGTAGAGACGCTTCTGCCGCCCGTCCAACTCGTGGTCTTCGGGGCAGGTCATGACGCACTGCCTGTCGTCGAACTCGCCCGCGGATTGGGCTGGCAGACGGAGGTTGTTGACCCGCAGGCTCGTCCCGTCAGCCGCTCACGATTTGCTACGGCGGACAAGGTTACGCTCGCGCGCCCTGAGGGCGTCGGAGCACAGGTCACGATTACGCCACGGACCCTGACGCTTCTGATGTCGCACAACTACTCGCACGACCTCGAACTGCTCAAGTTCCTGCTCGCGTCACCCGCACGCTACATCGGGGTCATGGGGCCTCGCAAACGCACCGAGCGGATGCTGAATGAATTGGCGAACGAAGATACGTACCACCTCGAAGAAACCGACCTGGTACGCCTCTATTCCCCGGCCGGTCTGGACATCGGGGCGAACGCTCCCGCCGAGATCGCTCTGTCAATCGTCGCCGAGATGCGCGCGGTACTGGACGGGCGGCGCGGCGGAATGTTGCGCGAGCGCAGGGGCTCCATTCACGGCAGTTCTGTTGACGGCGAGCGCGTCATGGCTGTGGAAGAGCGCGCTCGGCCGATGGTGGCGGCATGAAGGTCGAAGGCCAAAGTGATGAATGAGCCTCTGGTGGCTGAAAGTGCCCGTCGAGGCGTCGGCGCTGTTGTCTTGGCGGCCGGGTCATCCTCCCGCATGGGCAGCCCGAAGCAGGCTCTTCAATTCCGCGGCGAGAGTCTGCTCAGGCGCGCCGCCCTCGCTGCGCTGGGCGCGGGGTGCTGTCCGGTAATCGTGGTGACGGGCGCAAACGCAGAGCTGTCGAGACGCGAGTTGGACGGGCTCGACGTGCGGGAAGTGTTGAATACCCTTTGGGAGACCGGGATGGCGTCGTCAATTCGTGCGGGCGTCGAAGGTCTTGTCAGCGCGGCCGCCGAAGTGGATGCAGCCGTCCTTTTGCTGTGCGACCAGCCTCACGTCACCGCCGACGTCATCTCCGGCCTCGTCGCGGCGCACCGCGCCACCGGGAGCCACGTCGTCGCCTCGACGTACGGCGGAAGCTTCGGCGTGCCTGCCTTATTCGGCAGAACGATCTTTGCCGAGCTAACGCGACTCGAGGGCAGGTCTGGCGCGAAGCAAGTTATTAAGAAATACGCATCGGAGGCTCACTTCTTACCCTTCTACGGCGGTGAGGTGGACGTGGACACGCCGGATGATTTCTCGCGCCTGATCGAATGCGAAAGCGCTTAGCGAAAAGAGAAGTTAAGATATGAGAAAAGCCTTTAGCTTCCTGAGGGCAAATTTAATTTGCTGGCGAATCTGTTTGATGACGAATTAGTCTTTGTCCATCGCACCGGACATATCACCATTGACGGGTGTGTCTGAGTGACGGATAGTTTATCCGCCCGTCCATTGATTCCCGTAACTTTCAAGGAGTAGAGAAAATGACGTTCGCCCGCATCAGGAAAGCGCTGACAGGTATGTTCGCCGTGCCTGTCATGGCCGCCTTCTTTATTGGCGTCAGCGTGGTAAGCGCGGCGAGTGGAGAAGGAAACGCGGCGTTTAAGACGATCCGCACGGATGAATCAGTCATCTCGGCGAGTGAAGTGATGGATGGGGCGCAGGCGGCGGGAGCGACTTCGACAGCTACGAGCAACGCTGCGGCAGCGGCTGTGCAGGGATGCGACGGCGCGACTTTTGTGGCAACCCGCAGTTTCGACACCGGCACTGATCCTTTCTCGGTGACGACCGGCGACTTCAACAAAGACGGTAATCCTGACCTCGCCACGGCGAACCGAAGCGCCGACACGGTCTCGGTGCTGCTGGGCACGGGGAGGGGCAGCTTTCATGCGAAAGTTGATTTCGCGACCGGCACTAATCCTTTCTCCGTAACAACAGGCGACTTCAACAAAGACAGTAATCCAGACCTCGCCGTGACAAACCAGACCGCCGACACGGTCTCTGTATTGCTGGGCACAGGCACAGGCAGCTTCAGTCCAAAAGTTGATTTCGCGACTGGCATTAATCCTTTCTCGGTAACAACGGACGACTTCAACAAAGACGGCAACCTCGACCTCGCCGTGGCGAACCGAAGCGCCGAAACGGTCTCTGTGTTGCTGGGCACAGGCACGGGCAGCTTCAATCCGAAAGTTGATTTCGCGACCGGCGCTGCTCCTGTCTCCGTGACGACCGGAGACTTCAATAAAGACGGTAATCCTGACCTTGCCACGGCGAACCAAAGCTCCAGCACGGTCTCTGTGCTGCTGGGCATGGGCACGGGCAGTTTCAATGCGAAAGTGGATTTCGCCACCGGCACTCTTCCCACCTCGGTGACGACCGGCGATTTCAACAAGGACGGTAATCTAGACCTCGCCGTGGCAAACAACTTCTCCAACACGCTATCAGTGTTGCTGGGCACGGGGACGGGCAGCTTCAATCCGAAAGTTGATTTAGCGACCGGCACTGCTCCTGTCTCTGTGACGACCGTAGACTTTAACAAAGATGGCAACCTTGACCTCGCCGTGGCGAATCGAAATTCCAACACGGTATCGGTGTTGCTGGGCATGGGAACGGGCAGTTTCAATGCGAAAGTTGATTTCGCAACCGGCACTCTTCCCACCTCGGTGACGACCGAAGACTTCAACGAAGACGGCAACCTCGACCTCACCGTGACGAACCAAGGCCCCAGCACGGTCTCTGTGCTGTTGGGCACGGGTGCGGGCAGCTTCAATATGAAAGTGGACTTCGAGACCGGCATTAGTCCTTTCTCGGTGACGACCGGGGACTTCAACAAAGACGATAACCTCGACCTCGCCGTGGCTAACCAAGCCTCCGCCACAGTATCAGTGCTGCTGGGTAACGGTGCGGGCAGTTTCAATCCGAAAGTGGATTTCGCGACCGGCGCTGCTCCTCGCTCGGTGGTAACGGGCGACTTCAACAAAGACAGTAATTCAGACCTCGCCGTGGCGAACCAAAATTCCAACACGGTATCGGTGCTCATTAATTCCTGTCTCCCCGCGCCCGCTAACAACGCGCCCGTGGCCGTCGCACCCTCGCCCGCGCCCACCACAGACGAGGACACCCCCGTCCAGATCACTCTGACCGGCAGGGACGCCGACGACAACAACCTCACTTTCATCATCACCGACGCGCCCGACCACGGCACGCTCGACAGCATCCAGACACCCGACTGCTCGGCTGTCGGTATCTGCACGGCCACCGTCATCTACACGCCCGCCGCCAACTACAACGGCACCGACTCCTTCAAGTTCAAAGTCAACGACGGCACGGCCGACTCCGCCGAGGCGACCGTCAATATCATCGTCAACCCCGTGGCTGACCTCTCCGTCTCGGATGTCTCGCAGGCCGAAGGCAACGCCGGGCAGGCCACCTTCTCCTTTACCGTCTCGCTCGACTCCCCGGCTCCCGCGGGTGGTGTCACCTTCGACATCGCCACCGCCGACGGCACGGCCACTGACGCCGACAACGACTACGAGCCGCGCGGCGTCACCGGCGCGAGCATCCCCGCCGGACAGACGACCTACATGTTTGACGTGTTGGTCAACGGAGACACCGTGCTCGAACCGAATGAGACGTTCTTCGTTAACATTATGAACGTCACGAACGCGACCGTCGCCGACGGGCAGGGGACAGGCACCATCCTCAATGACGACGGTGCGCCGGCGGCCGGCCAGATCGTCATCAGCGAGTTCCGCCTGCGCGGCACTGCCCCGACCGGAACTCCCGTCACCGGTAACGATCAGGGACAACTCGACGAGTTCATCGAACTCTACAACACGACCGACTCGGACTTCGTCGTCATGGATTCCTCTCAGCTGCCCACACTGGCTTCACCCGGATGGGCTATCGTCTCTTCGGATGACCCCACGACGGCAAAATACACAATCCCTGTTGGCACAACGATCCCCGCGCGCGGCCACTACCTCGTCACCAACGCGCTCGGCTACTCGCTTTCCTCTTATGCGGCGGCCGACGTCACGCCGCAGCAAGTTGGAGGCGGGGCGGCTTCTTACAACGCAGACATTCCCGATGGGGCGGGTCTCTCGCTCCTACGCACGGGCGATCCCACCCTCTTCGCCACGCCTGCCGAACGGCTTGATGCCGCAGGCTTCACAGGCTCTCTCTTCTTCGAGGGCATGCCGCTCTCCCCGGCCGGGGGCATCAACACGCCCCTCCAGCACAGCTTCATACGTCGGTTCGTCAATGGCAGGCCGCAGGACACGCAGAACAACGAAGCCGACTTCGATTTCGTGGAGGTCAACGGGGCAACTTCGAACGGGAGGACGGCCATTCTCGGCGCGCCGGGGCCGGAGAACTCCGAGAGCCCCATCGAGCGCAACGCCACTGTCAAAGCGTCGCTCATCGAGCCGGGTACGGCCGCAGCCGCCCCGCCCAACCGCGTCAGGAGCGGGCTGGGAGGTCTGCCGAACTCCTTCGGGACGCTCTCCATCCAGCGGCGGTTCAAGAACATGACGGGCGCGCCCGTCACGCGCCTGCGCTTCCGCGTCGTCGATATCACGACGCTGAACAGTCCCGCCGCGTCCAGCCCGCAGGCCGACCTGAGAGTGATCTCATCGAGCGAAGTGGTGACGGACTCGCAGGGTCAGGAACTCGCCAGAGTGACCGGGCTGACGCTGGAAGAGCCGCCGGCGCAGGCCAACGGCGGAGGACTGAACTCGACGCTGACGGTGATACCGCCGGGAGGAGCACTGGCAGTGGGAGCGACCATTGATGTGCAGTTCCTCTTGAGCGTACAGCAGGAGGGAGCGTTCCGCTTCTTCGTCAATGTCGAGGCATTGACGGGACCGGTTGACGCGCCCGGCGCGACGAAGACGAGAGGCACGAAGGCGTCGCGTATAGGCAAGAAGCAATAGCAAGAAGAGAACAAAGGATAGAACAGCAGCAGAGGATTCGCTCGATGCAGAGGAATCTCTGCGGGCGACAGGGAAGAGGCCACTAGCGCGATGAGCATCGCTCCGGTGGCCTCTTCCTCTTCTCAACACTGCTCATGGGCGACGACCGTGCGCGAGAGACGTACCATCGACGCGCCCACGAACCACCCTGTTTCTCATCCATCATCTGTTCATGGCAAGTTAGGCTTCAGGGTAGTGTGGCAAAAAATATTTTAGTCGCTAGATGCTGTGTATGAGATGAATCATCTATCACAATATATTGTGCTGCATGGAAGTTTTTTTGCCACACTATCCCCGTTTCTTCACATGCTTGCGCTCATGGCGCTCTTCGGCCTCTTCAATCGAGTGCGACACAGTGAGCTTGCTATCGCTCTTCGCCATTTTCACGAGCTTCTGGTAGTGCCTGTGCAGCGTCAATATTTCTTCTTCCGTCAGGTCTTCGACGTCAATCAAACGGTTGCTCGCGCCGTCGAGTGCGGCCACGATCTCGTTGAGCTTGAGGTGTAGGGCGAGCGAGTCCTTATTCTGAGTTCGCTGAATGAGGAACACCATCAGGAACGTCACGATGGTGGTGCCGGTGTTGATGACGAGCTGCCAGGTGTCCGAGAAGCCGAAGACCGGCCCTGTCACTGCCCAGACGACAATCACACCCAAAGCGACGATAAATGCCCATGACCTGCCGGCCCATATTGTGGCTTGTTGTGAAAACCGTTCGAGCGTTCGGCTGATGCTGCCTTTGTGGTGTGCCATAGTTCTCCTTAACGTGCTCCCTATGAAAAGCGAGGAGGTTAAGTGTTGACGACACCTTATAGCCGATTGCTTGGTTCACCAAATAAGCAGGATACCCAAACAATGGGGTCACTTGCTTTTGGTGCTCATGAGAGAATAGCGGGGAAGTATCTCACCGCGCTGTAGACTCTAAAGTTTCTGCCCGGTTATCACGCAAATCCAACCCTGATTCGACCTGGCTAGGGGCACTTACTGCTCTGCCGCGCCGCTTGGCCGCCCATGCGCGGAATCGCCTCCAGGCAAGAGCCAGTCCGGTCAAGACGAGCGCGATGCCCCCGGCCGACGCGAGCCCGGCGATGGTCTGGCCGATGACTCCCGCCACCTCGCCCGTGTGCGCGAACCGCAGGTATGATCGCAGCCGCCGCCCGGCCGTGTAGCCGGAGAAAGGCTCCCACCGAACGACTTCGCCGCTCTTCCTGTCCAATGTGAGTTGCGCGCGCTTGTGCGGCTGGCCGCCGTTACCCCTGTCAATCGTGAACGTCAGGGGCGCGTCCGACTTCGTCGGCAATGGCAGGCTGATGCTCTGCCAGCCCGGCACCTGCTGCTCCGCGCGCGCCCATAAGAGGTTAAGCCCCGCTGCTGTCGCCTCAGTTGACTTATCGCCTCCACGTCGTCCTTCTCCGGGCTGCTGAGCTGCACCGCCGGCGGGCGCGTTCTGCGGCGGCGTGCTCGTCCGCGCGGGCGGCTCTTCGCCGACCAGACGGTAGACGAGGTTAGACGCCCACGTGTAAGAGATAACGACCGAGGAGAGCACGACGATGAAGAGGGGAACGGCCGACCAGAAGCCGAATGTGTTATGCCAGTTGAAGTCGCGCGCCCTGCCACGCAAGCCACGCTTGAACCACGTGACACCCCTGACCGTAGGCCGCGACCACTTGCGCGGCCACCAGAGATAGATGCCGCTCGCCACAATAAACAGGAAGGCCAGGTTGCACGCGCCCGTCACAGCCCGCCCGACGGCTCGGCTCTCGCCAGAAGCGCCGAGCCAGCGGTGCCAATCCGTCACGGTGCGGAAGAATGTCCTCACACCCGTCGCGCCTTCGCCCAGCGCTTCGCCGGTGTAAGGGTTGATAAAGAGGGTGCGCTCGCGTCCGAAGGCTACCTGCGCGGGTGCTTCGGGGTTGGAGCGGAGTGTCATGTTCGAGGGGGAGGCTGGTTGCGTCTCGCGCACCTTCGCAAGCAGCGCCTCCGGCGGGAGGCGCTCGGACGAAGGTGACGGCCGCACAACATTATAGCCGCGCGTGTCCGCCCAGTATGTGATCTGACGCTCGAAGGCCAGCAGCACGCCCGTCACAGACATGATCAGGATGATGACACCCGCGAACACGCCCGCCGTCAGGTGGCACCAGAAAATGATTTTACGAATCTGCTTCACGCTTGTTTATCCCCTGAGTGATT
>DASVPS010000104.1:0-19223 GCA_036389555.1 Pyrinomonadaceae bacterium | reverse complement strand
CTCGGCTATGAAGTCCACGGCCTCGTGCGCCGCGTCGCCCTCGAAGACCCCTCCCGCCGCTTTGCACGCATCTCCCATCTCTTAGACCGGGTCACCCTCCATCCCGCTTCTCTGGAGAGCTACCCTTCGCTCTTCCACGTCGTCAGCCGCGTGGGCTTCGACGAGTGCTACCACCTGGCCGCCCAGAGTTTCGTCGCCGAAAGCTTCGCCGACGGTTTCTCGACCATGAACACCAACATCAACGGCACGCATTACCTGCTGGCCGCACTGCGCGAGCTGCGCCCCGAGTGTCGCTTCTACTTCGCCGGCTCCTCCGAGATGTTCGGCAAGGTGGCCGAGACGCCCCAGCGTGAGACCACACGCTTTCACCCGCGCTCTCCTTACGGCATCTCGAAGGTGGCGGGCTTTGAACTGACGCGCAACTACCGTGAAGCCTACGGGATGTTCTGTGCGAGCGGCTTGTTGTTCAACCACGAGGGGCCGCGCAGAGGCTACGAGTTCGTCACACGCAAGATCACTTCGACGGCGGCGCGCATCAAGCTGGGGCTGGCCGGGGAGTTGCGGCTCGGTAATCTGGATGCGCAGCGCGACTGGGGACATGCCAAAGACTACGTGCGTGCGATGTATCTGATGTTGCAGCAGGAGGAGGCGGACGACTTCGTGGTGGCGACGGGCGAGACGCACACGGTGAGGGAGTTCTGCCGGCGTGCATTTGGCGAGGTGGGGTTGGATTACGAAGAATATGTGAGAGTGGACGAGCGGTTCCTGCGGCCGGCGGAGGTGGACTTGCTGGTGGGAGACGCGAGGAAGGCCAGAGAGCAGTTAGGGTGGGAGCCGGAGTACACATTTGGGGAGATGATCAGGGAGATGGTGGAGGCGGATTTAGAGGCGACGGCGAAAGAGGTGGGGCGGGCGCAGACGGCCGGTCAGGTATAGTCTGGCGGACAGGTGCAGTCGGCCGGGCAGGTCTGAGGGTCGCAATATGGAAGTCATGTCTTCAGTCGCTATGGGTGACGAGTTGGCGGCGGTTAAATTTTGAAGCGGAGTAAGGTTTAATAGACGGGTTATGCTGGTTGAAGGGGAAGAAAGTGTGCGGGGCGAGTTGGCGGCGCGGGAGGGCGTGCCGCGGGTTTCCGTCGTCATCGTGAACTGGAACACGCGCGAACTGACGGCGCAGTGTATCGCCACGCTGAAAGAGTCGCTCGCGGATTTGCCGGCGGAGATCATCCTCGTGGACAACGATTCGAGCGATGGGAGCGCGGATTACATCGCGGAGCATCACCCGGACGTGTGTCTGGTGCGCAGCGGCGAGAATCTGGGATTTGCGCGTGGGAATAATCTGGGGTTCAAGTATGCGCGCGGCGAGTATCTGGTGCTCTTGAACAGCGACACGATTGTGCTGGAGGGGGCGGTGCAGCGTTTGGTGGAATATCTGGACGCGCACGCGGACGTGGCCGCCGTGGGCGGACAGCACTTGAACGGCGAGGGCGATTTTGTGCCGACGGGGCTGCGCTTCCCGACGTTGTGGAGCGACCTGTCGGTCGCGGCCGGGTTGAACAAGTTCGGGCCGGTGGTGTTGAAGAAAAATCAGCGTCTGGCTCGGCTATGGTACGTCGTCGAGACGCAGGAAGTTGACTGGTTGAGCAACTCGTTCGTGGCGGTGCGGCGCGAGGTGATCGACCGGGTGGGGCCTTTGCCGGATGAGTTTTTCCTCTACGGCGAAGACATCGAATGGTACTGGCGTATGCGCGAGGCGGGCTTGCGCGTGTGTTACGTACACGGCGCGCCCATCGTGCATCTGGAAAACAAGAGCAGCAATCAACTCTACAAGAACAACGACAAGCACTACCGCTACCTCGACGCCTTTTACGTGTTCGCCGCGCGCCACCGCAATCCGCTCTCGTGGCGTTTGGGATGGCTGGCGAACGCGCTGCACTGGGGCGCGCTCGGCGTGCGCTGGTACCTGCGCGGGCGTTTGACGAAGGATGAAGACGCCCTGCGGCGCGCGCACTGGCTGCGTTCGTTCGCGCGCTATCACATAGATCAGGTCACGGGGAAGGTGGCACCCGTCGCGCGTTGAGAGCCGGGCGGGTGGCGTTAGCGGACGTTTGCGGTCTTGCGCTTGCCCCGCTGAACAGGGTGCGACGGGCGGGAGCGATTATTTCGCGCGTGATTATTTGAGATTACTTTGCGTGATTATTTGAGATTACTTTTAAGACAGAGTTATTGAGACATGAGGGAACTTCAAAACAGACAGGTTCGGATCGCGCTCGTTGGTTGCGGGGCTATCGCGCATTCGCACGCGCAGGCCGTGGCGCGCGTCGAGGGCGCGCATTGCACCGCGCTCTACGACGTGGACAGAGAGCGCGCCGAACGCCTGCGCCTGAGTCTGTGCCCGGACGCCCTGGTGCTGACCGATCTCGATAAACTTTCCGAACACGCGGACGCGGCGATCATTTGCGTGCCGAACGTGCATCACGCAGCCCTGTCGCTGCAACTGCTCGGCGCCGGTCTGCACGTGCTTTGCGAGAAGCCGCTCGCGCTGACGAAGGCCGAGGCCGTTGAGATGATCGAAGTGAGCGAAGGCGCAGGGCGACTGCTGGCCTGCGGTTTCGTGCGTCGCTTCTTCGGTTCGACGGAACTGGCGGCGGACGCTTTGCGGCGTGAGTTGGTGGGAACGCCGGTACGTTTCGAGGTGCGCGAGTCGGTGTGGAACTGGCCGCTCAGTCGCGCGACGTTTGATCCGGCGTGGGCGGGCGGCGGAGTGTTGATCGATCTGGGGCCGCACGTCTTCGATCAACTGACGGCGTGGCTCGGCGCGGTCGAGGTGGACGGCTACGAGGACGACGCGCAGGGGCGCGTGGAGGCGTTCGCGCGTGCGCGCATTAGTTGTCTGACGGCAGGCGCGGGGCGCATACCCGGCGTCGTCCAACTGTCGCGTGCTTATCGCAGCGTCAACCGAGCGCGCATCTATTGCACGAACGGTTATATAGACATAGACCCGCACGCGCGCACCGAGATCAAGATCGCCTTCGGGCGCGGCGCGGACGCGGCGGGGAACTTTCACACGACGGCGCATGCCGACGCGGCCGTGGCGGCGCGCGATCCGTTCGTGCGGCAAATGGAAAACTTCGTCGGCGCGATCAGGGGCGAGGCGGAGTTGGTCGCCCCGGCGCGCGCGGCGTTACCGACGGTGGAGGCGATTGAGGCGTGCTACCGGATGCGCCAGCCCGCGCCTGAGAGTTGGAACCGGAGCGCGTCAGGCAGTGTGTCAGGCGGTGCGTCGCAGCGTACGTCGAAGCAAGCGGGGAGCGAGAGCCGTTATCGAAAAATTCTCGTGACGGGTGCGGCCGGCTCGGTCGGTTCGCGTCTGGTGGAGATGTGGGCGGAGGATGGGCGTTTGGGTGAGTTGCGCTGCATGGTGCGGAGCTATCGCACGGCGGCGCGCATCATGCGTTACCCGCTCGAAGTGGTCGAGGCCGATTTGACGGACGAGGCGGCGGTGAGGCGCGCGGCGGAAGGCTGCGACGCCATCGTACATCTCGGCGTGGGCGACAAGGCAGGCCAGGAGACGGAGCCTTTGCTGGCCGCCGCGCGCGCGCTCGGCATACGGCGTTTCGTACACATGAGCAGCGCGGCGGTCTACGGGCGCGCGCTGCCCGCGCGCGTCGAGGCGGCGCAGGAAGCGACGCCGCTGCAAAAGACGGGCGAGCCGTATGCGGACGAGAAGGCGCGTGCAGAGCAGTTGGTGCTCAGCGAGTGCGGGCGCGGGTTGGAGGGCATCGTGTTGCGGCCACACATGGTCTATGGGCCTTACCTGCGTTGGAGCGCGGAGTTGATGGAGTTGCTGGCGCGCGGCGGCGTGTGCGTGGTGGAAGACGGCGGATGGTGCAATCTGATTCACGTGGACGATCTGGTCGAGTCGGTGCGGTGCGGGCTGAAGACGGAGCAGGGCTTCGGTCGCCCGCTGTTCGTGACGGACGGCGCGCCTTTGAAATGGAGCGAGTATATAGACGCGCACGCGGAGTTGCTCGGAGTGAGCGCGCCGCGCCGGATGAGCGCGGAGGTCGTGCCGGGCGAGTTGGATTGGCGCGGCTGGGTGCGCGCGTCGGTGAGGCCGCTCGGCGCGGTGGCGCGCAGCGACGAGTTTCGTTCGTTCGTGTTACAGAGTCCGGCGATGCAGGCCACAGTGTTTCGCGCCTATCTCGCTTTGCGCGAGCGCAAACGCTTGCGCCCTTATCTTGAGAAACTGAAAGCGGGCGCGGGCGGTGCGACGGGCGGCGCGTCTGACAAGTTCGACGAGACGTGGACGCTCCTGCAACTGTCGGAGTCGCGGCTGAGCGCGGCGCGTGCGGAACAGGAGATCGGGTTTCGGGCGCGCGTCGGGTTTGCGGAAGGACTGCGGCGGACGGCGCGTTGGTTCGCCACTTACGGGCTGCTGCCGGAAGCAGACGCGGCCGACGCCCTGCTCGGCGCGGGCGCGGCGGACAAACTCGTCGCCGCCGGTTGAGCGGCGCGCAGGTTTTTAGTCATGAAGCGGCGCTGAAGTTTTCGTTAAGAAGTACGGTTCGCGCGAGAGAACATGTTGAAGGTCATCACACTCTGCTTCAAGGCCGTGCGGCGCGCGCTGGTGCTGCTCTTCGGCGTGCCGGTCAGTTTTCTGATCGACGTGTTGGAGCGCAACAATCTGGCGCACTGGCCTTTCGTGACGGAGGCGCTGGGAATGGTGCCGTTCACCTTCGGCTGGCAGTTCAGGCAGGAAGTTTACCGGCGGCTCGGCGTGTGCCGGGGCGCAGGCGTCATCCTCAACCACGGGACGAGCATCGGCGACCGGCGCACGCGCATCGGGACGGACGTGTGGATGAGCCGCGACGTTTACGTGGAGTACGCTTTGATCGAAGACCACGTTCTCATCGGCCCCGGCGCGATCATTCTGGCCGGACGGCATCATCATCGCGCCGACGACGTGGACGTGCCGATCAAGTTGCAGGGCAACAACCCGCTCGTGCCCGTCAGCGTGGGCGAAGGGGCGTGGATCGGCGCGAACGCAACGGTGATGGCCGACGTGGGCGCGCACGCCATCGTCGGCGCGGGCGCAGTCGTCTTGAAGCCGGTGGCGGCCTACGCGATTGTCGGCGGCAATCCCGCGCGCTTCATACGCGACCGGCGCGGCGCTCAGTCTCCGCCTGCTCCGACGGCGGCGGAGGTGTTGGCCGAAGAGTCCCGCGTGGCGAGCGTTGGGGCGACGGCGACGGCGGCGGCGCAGGGTGAATGAATCTCCACACGTCTCTCTACCCCACACTCTCCACCGAAACACATTATTATGAGGACTCGGGGCGCGGCGGATTTTGAGTTGAAGCAATATGGCGATGAGCACTTGTATGAAACTTATGTTTGAGGGTTTCAGTCAATTGCGTGTCGCTAGAGTGGTGCGTGACGGATGAGCATGAGAGCGGAAGAGACAGAGACGGGTGGAGGCATGGAAGCGGAGGCGGCCGAACGGTTCGCCGTGTCGCTCGTCGTCCCCATGCGCAACGAAGAGGCGACGCTGCCCGCGCTGTTTGAATCCGTCCGCGTGCAGACGCATCAGCCCGCGGAAGTGATCCTCGTTGACGGCGGCTCGACGGACGAGACGGTGCGCGTCGCGCGCGAGTTGGCCGGAGGCGACGAACGCTTGCGCTTGATCGAGGCCGTGGAGGCGACGCCGGGGCGCGGGCGCAACATCGGCATCGCGGCGGCGCGCACGGAGTGGGTGGCGCTCACAGACGCAGGCGTCAGGCTTGAGCCGCAGTGGTTGGAGAATCTGTTGAGAGCCGCGCGCGCCGACAGAGACGTATCGGTCGTTTACGGAAATTACGAAGCCGTCGAGGGCAGTTTTTTTGAACGCTGTGCGGCGCTCGTGTACCTGCCGCGGAAGGTGGAACGCGCGGGCGGGCGAATGCGCGGGCCGTCCACCGCCTCGATGCTGCTGAGGCGCGAGGTGTGGGAAGCGACGGGCGGCTTTCCCGATCTGCGCGCGGCGGAAGACCTCTTTTTCTTTGAGCACGTCGAACGTCTGAACTGCAAAATCGCTTACGCCCCACAGGCCACCGTGTGGTGGCAACTTCAGCCGACGCTGCGGAAAACTTTCCGCAAGTTCACTGTCTACTCGCGCGCCAACGTCCGTGCGGGGCGACAGTGGGATTGGCATTACGGGTTGGCGCGTCAATACGCCGTCTGGCTCGTCTTCATCGCGCTCGCCTTTGCGCACAGCCCTTACTGGCTACTGATTCCCGTCGCGGGCTTGCTCGCGCGCGCGGCTAAATCAATCTACGCGCGGCGCGAGGGGCGCGGCCTCGCGTGGCTGCTCAACCCGGCGCAGTTCGCGTGCGTCGTCTTCGTGATGCTCGCAATCGATCTCGCCACGTTCGTCGGTTGGGCGCAGGCCGCATGGGGGCGTCGCGCCGAGAGCGTTGACGTTCAAGCCGGGGGCGCGGCAAGTCTGAACGTGCCGAAGCCGGGCGCGGAGCACGAACCGCGATGACCACGCAGATGAAGCCACTGAAGACGCTTTACCTGTGCTACTTCGGTTTGCGCGAGCCGCTCGTGCAGACTCAGGTGTTGCCCTACCTGCGCGAATTGCGACGGGGCGGCGTCGAGGTACACCTGTTGACCTTCGAGCCGAACCGACGCGCGGCGTGGTCGCCGGAGGACGAGCGCGCGTGGCGCGAGCGTCTGGACGGCGAAGGCATCCGCTGGCACGCGCTGGCCTATCACAAAAGCCCTTCCGTGCTGGTCACGCCTTACGACATCCTGCAAGGGGCGTGGCGGGCGGCGCGGCTTGCGCGCGCGCACGGGATCGACGTGCTGCACGCGCGCGGGCATCTGCCGATGGCGATGGCGCTTCTTGCGCGGCGCTGGTGCAAGGCGCGTCTGCTCTTCGACATCCGCGGCCTGCTCGCGGAGGAATATGAGGAGGCGGGCGTGTGGCGGAAAGACTCGCCGCAGTATCGCGCGGTGCGGGCGGTGGAACGCGCGGGGCTGAAACAGTCTGCGCAGTTGATCGTGCTGACGAGGCGGCTGCGCGACCTGCTCGTCGAACAAGGGCTGGCGCGCGCCGAACAGATCGAGGTCGTGCCCTGCTGCGTTGACTTCGGGCGTTTCGCCTCGACGCAAAACGAAGGCGCCGCACGTGCGATTAATGAAGACGAGGGGGCAGTGCGCGCGTTTGATGAAACGACGGCCGCGCAGCTTTTAGTCTCCTCCGCGAGAGATGGAAGCGGCGACGCAGAGGGGCGTTTTGAAGTCGTCACGGCGGGGTCTGTGACGGGTCTCTATCTGCTCGAAGAGATGGGGCGCTTCTTCCTCGCCTTGAAGCGGCTGAGGCCGGATGCATTCCTGCGCATCCTCACGATGTCTTCGCCGACGGATGCGGCGGCAACGCTCGAACGCATCGGCGTGGATCGCGCAGACTTTCACGTCGGCGCGGTGAAGCCCGCGGAAGTTCCCGCGTTTTTGCAACGCGCGCGCGTCGGCCTGTCGTTTCGCAAGGCCACGTTCTCGCAGATCGCAGCTTCGCCGACGAAGATTCCCGAATATCTCGCCGCCGGTCTGCCCACGGTCTGCAACGCGGGGATCGGCGACACCGACGACATCCTGACGCGCGAAGGCGTCGGCGTCATCGTCCGAGACTTCGACGAGCAGACGCTTGAAGAGGCCGCGCGCGCCGCGCTCTCGCTCGCAGACGAACCGGGCGTGCGCGCGCGCGCCGTCGAGACGGCGCATCGCTATTTTGATCTCGCGCGCGTCGGCGGCGTCGGCTATCGCAACGCCTATCGTCGGCTGGCGGAAGAGTCTGCGGGCGCGTTCGTGATTCCCGAAACCACTTAACCGTCACGGGTGAACTTTTTGCCACGGGTGAATTTTTGAGCGACGCAAGAAGCACATCGAGAGTTGATGAAACGACGGCGGAGGCGCGTGAGGGCGCGGACGCCTCGTCCGATCTGATGGCTCTCTGGTGGGAGAAGCAGCGGGCGACGGGTCTCGTACGCTTCGACCCGCGCCTTCTCGTCCTGCACGGCGTTGAAGAGGCGTGCGGCGCTTACGGGTGGGGCACGGTGTTTTACAGCAAGGCGCGCGAGGATTACAAAATGCGCGTCGGGAGTTTGCCGGAGAAGCGCGCGGCGACGTTTGATCTCGAACTGATGAGTCAACTTTTATTTGCGCGCGCGGGCGGCCTCAACGTCGCCGCCAACCCGAACAGCATCGTCCCCGGTCATCTCGTCGTCTGGCCGGAAGAGAAGCGCGCGGAGTTGACCTTCCGAGACCTCTCCGACGTGTCGCATCTGGCGCGCACCGAAGGCGCTTGGACGTTCATACACAACATGGAGCGCGCCGCCGCCTCCATCGTTGACTGGGCGCACTTTCAAGCCTACCCGTGGGAGTTTCCGCTCGCGTGCGCGGAGGCGGGAGAGACGATCCACGAGTCGGCGGGCTTCCGTGTGACGCGCCTCGCCGAGACGTATCCGGCTTACGTGCTGGCGGTCGAAGCGGAGAGCGCGGAACGACTGGCCGCGTGGTTGCACGGGATGCTTCGCGCCTTCGCGGCGGGCGACGAGGGGGGGCAGAGCGTGCCCTGCAACATCGTGTGGCGCGGCGCGCGCGCGTGGCTCATCCCGCGCTCGCCGGGGCAATCGACGCTCGCGGCCACCTACGTCGGCGCATTGGAGATGGGCGGGCTGTTCTGCCTGCCGAACGCAGACAGCCTGCGGCAGTATTTGCCGGATGCGCTCAAGGCAGAGGTGCGCGCCGCGTCGATTGCGGACGACGGGGAGATGCGCGCGTGGTGCGAGCGCGTCGCGCGCGCGACGGCGTGCGAGTTGCTTCCGGCGGACGGCGGGACGACATGAGCGCGTGCGTCGAACTCGGCAAACTGTTGGACGCCGCGCGCGTCGAACGCCTCAGGCGCGCGGGCGCGCTCGTGCTCGACGTGGACGACACGTTGCTGGCGCGAGAGCGTGCGGGCAGCGGCGGGGAAGAGACTTTCAAGGAGAGCGCATCGGCCGCGCTGCTGCCGGAACTTTTGCGCCGCGGCTTCCGCGTCGGCCTCGTCACGGGGCACGGCTGGCGGCAACTTGAAGCGCGTCTCGTCGCGCCCGTCGTCGAGCGTTTGCGGGAGATGGGCGACGCCGCGGCGAGCGTGGGGCGTCTCAGCATCTACGCCAACCGCGGCGCAACGAAGATCGTCTGGGACGGGAAGCGACACGCGGTTGAAGAAATTTACGGCGAGCGGCATCAACTACGCGCCGCGGATGTCGCACGCTTGCGCGGTCTGCTCGAATCGCTCGGCGCGGAGTTCGACGCGGACGTGCGCGCGCGGCGCGAGTGGTACGGGGCGACGTTTCCGCGTTTCGATTTCGCGATGTTGCCGGCGCGGGTTGACGTGCGCGAGGGCGCGGTGCTGGTCTTGCGTCCCATCCCTGCACAGAGACACGCGGGCGACGGGGTGCGTCTGAACCCGCGCGCGGAAGTTTACGCGCGCGGCCTTGAATTGTTGCGTCGCGCGAATTTGGACGGCGACTACGAACTGGCCGAGAGCGGGCGCAGCAGCATCGAGATCACGCGGCGCGGCGTCTCGAAAGAGGCAGCGCTCGGCGATCTTCTGGCGGAAGTGGCAGAGGCGACGGGTGAAGCGGAGGCGACCGTGGAAGGCGCGTTCGTGTACGTCGGCGACGAGTTCGACGCAGGCGGCAACGATGCCGTGATCCCTCTGGTTTTTCCGCGTGCGCTCTGCCTGTCGGTCGCGCCCCGGCACGGCGCGCGTGAGATTCTGGAAGGCGTCGTGTCGCTCGGGCGCGTGGCGGAGATGGCGGGCGCGGAGGGGACGGCGGCGACGCACGTGCTCCTGGCGCACCTTCTCAACTTGTCGGCGTGAGTTTGATTGTGCATTATTAGCGGTCTCCTCAGAAAAGATATTTTAGAGTGAGATTCAGAATTATTTTGCGCCTGACATCTTAACTTTGCGCCCCCGGCGAGGGACGGTTTTTCGCGTTGAAGGCGCACGGAAGAAAAACAAAAGGCGCGACGGAAAGATGATCGCGCGGAGCGTTGAAATCGACAGTTAGTTTTAAGATGAAAGAATTGCTTCAATCGGCCAGCGGGTTTAACGTCGTCATTTTGTGTGGCGGGCGCGGCAGCGGCCCGCTCGCCAATCAACTGCTCGATCAGGGCGCGCGTGTTACGTGTCTCGTCAATGCCTACGACGACGGGTTGAGCACCGGGCGGCTGCGTTACGTCTTCGACGAACTCGGCCCCTCCGACCTGCGCAAGAATCTGCTCTCGCTGATGAATCTCGACGCGGCGGGCTACTGGTCGCGCTACGAAGTCTTCGCCTACAGGTATCCGGCCGAGGCGGAGCGCGCCGCAGATTTCAGGCGCGAGATCGAAGACCTCTGCGCGACTGGCGGCGTCCAGCTTGCGCGCGGCGAGCGGCGCGAACTGTTGAAGATGGTGGCGCGCATGCCTTCGGACGCGCGCGCGCGCTTCGTCGGCTACTTAAACTTGTTTCTCGCGGAACTCGTCAGGCGCGAACGCGAACACGGCGCGGAGTTTTCCTTCGCCGACTGTGCGCTCGGCAACTGCATCCTGCTCGGCGCGTATTATGAGCACGGGCGGAGTTGGACGCAGGCGTTGCGTGCGCTCGAAGAGGTGTTGCAGGTGCGCGGCCGCATCGAGATCGCGTCAGAGGAGAACCGACACCTCTTCGCGCTCTGCACGGACGGGCGCGTGCTCGTCTCCTAAGCCGCCGTCATCACGGACGCCGACGGCGACATCCTCGAACTCTTCCTCTCGACGAAACCTGTCGCGCCGCTCGGCCTGGACGGGTGGGTGGCCGCCTCCGGGATAGAGGCGGCGCGCGAGCGCATACGCCGCGAGGTTCACGCGCCGACGGCGGCGAGTCCCGGCGCGCTCGCTGCGCTCAGAGAAGCCGACGTGATCATCTACGGGCCGGGCACATTCCATTCGTCGCTTCTCCCGACGCTGATGATTGACGGCATCGGCGACGCGATTCGCGCGAGCCGCGCGACGAAGATCATGGTCGTCAACATCGTCGAAGAGGCGGACACGCGCGGCGCGACGGGCGCTGAACTGGCGCAGAAGATCGTAGGGCAGGTCGGCGAGCGAGCATACGATTATTTGATCGCCAACGTGCCGCATCATCAGGGCGGCGAAGGCTATTTCACGTTTGACGAAGAGACGCTTCAGGGCACACACGTCAAACTCGCCACGCGCGACCTCGAAGACCGCACGCGACCCGGAAGGCATCGCGCGCCCGTGCTTGTGCAGACGATACTCGGCATCGTCAAACCGGAAGCCGCCGCGCTCGCGCGCAGCACCGAGCAGCAGCCGCTCGTGAGCATCGTGATGCTTGCGTGGAATCGTAAGGGAGAGGTCGAGATCGGCCTCCACGAGTTGCGGAAACTGACCTACCCGAACATCGAGTTGATCGTTGTGGACAACGGCTCGAAGGACGGGACGGCGCAGATGGTCTATGAGAAGTTTCCCGAAGTGACCGTGGTTCGCCTGCACGACAACACGGGCATGACGGGCTACAACGTCGGCTTCGCGACGGCGCGCGGCAAGTACGTCGCCATGCTCGACGATGATTCGCACCTCGCGCCCGAATCAATCGAAACGATGGTCAAGCTGTGGGAGGACGAGTCGAACAAGGACGTGGCCGTGATGGCCTTTCGCGTGATGAACCCGCACCTCGGCAGCCTTGTGACGCATTTGTGGGAGGAGCGTTTAATTCCGACCGAGCCGGGGCGCGAGCGCGAGATCACGAGTTTCGCGGCGTGCGGCGCGGCCATCCGGCGCGACGTTTTGGACGAGTGCGGCTACTTCGACGACGACTTCTTCATCTACGCCACCGAAGACGACCTCGCCATACGCCTCTGGGATGCGGGCTACAAAATCATTTACGAGCCGCGCTGCCTCTCCTATCATCGCGAGAGTCGCCAGCAGCGTTCGTGGAAACGCTACGGGCGCGGTTTTCGCAACGCCGCATGGTTCAACCTGAAGCATTTGCCGTGGCGATTTTTGCCGGTGGTCTTCGTGCGCAATTTGTTCTGGCTGACCGTGCGCGGCATACGCTTTCGTTCGTTCGCCTACTTCTTCTACGGGCTGGTCGGCTATTTTCAGGGCTACCTGCAATGCCGCACCGCGCTCGGGAAACGACGGCGCGTCAAGACCGAGGTGGCGCGTTTCTGTCTGGCGGACGACTGGATCAGCCGTCCCATCTTCAGCACCGTGCGGCGCATCTTCGCCGACAAGCGTTACATTCTGGATAAGAGGGGGGTTGCTCCATGAGCGCATCGAAGAGAACTTTACAAAACGAAACGATGACGACGACGGTGGCGACGCCCGGCGACGGGGGCGCGGCCGGGGCGGAACTCGAAGCGGCATCCGCAGCCTTCGAGTTCCGGCCGTCCGTGTGCGGCGCGTGCGGGGGCGACGAGCCGCAGTTCTTCGGCTGGCGCGGCGGCGAGGCGCACCACAGCGGCGCGGGCGTGCGCACGCGGCTCGTCCGTTGCGGTGTCTGCACGCACATCTACCCGAACCCGATGCCATTCCCCGCGCGCGGCCTCAGCGACCTGTACATTGATGCCGACGAGATGTTTCAGGGGCACGACGTGGAGGCCAAGAAACTAAACGCGCTGGAGAACATGCGTTCCATCGAGCAGCAGTTGGGGCGGCGCGGCCGCTACCTCGACGTGGGCTGTGGTCTCGGCGAGAACCTCTGGGCGGCGCGCGAGTCGGGCTGGGAGTACGAGGGCGTGGACGTGTCCGCCGTCTACCTGAAGTGGGCCGAAGAACACCTCGGCGTGCGCGGGCGACAGGGCACGCTCGAAGAGATGAGCTATCCCGACGATCACTTCGACGCCATCACGATGAGTGCTATCCTCGAACACCTCTACGACCCCTACACGACGCTGAAAGAGGTTTACCGCGTGCTCAAGCCGGGCGGCCTCTTCTGGTTCGACGCGCCGAACGAGGACGGCCTCTACATGCGCATGGGCAACCTCTACATGAAGGCGCAGGGGCGCGACTGGGTGGTCACGCTCGCCCCGACCTTTTCGCCCTACCACGTGCAGGGCTTCAACCCGCGCTCGTTGCGCCACCTGACGGCGCGCGTCGGCTTCGAGATCGAGAGCTTCAGGATGCATGGTAACGTCTGGCGGCCGACCGGCGAGCAGACCGTGCGCAAGCGGATCGAGTATCGCGGCGCGCAGCTCGTCAACTGGGTGGGGCGACGCATGGGGGCGGGCATCTACCTCTACATTGCCGCGCGCAAGCCGGCGAGTTGACACGGACGGACTAACAAGGGCGAGGGTTCGCCTCAGACACGCCAATCTCGGCGGCCACACGCCTCTCCTCTCACGCTGGCCGCAGTGAAACCGCACTATGTCTTCAAACGGTCAGCAGCTTTGGGAGTTTCGCGACGAGGCATGCAAGGTGTGCGGCGGGCGCGACTTTCGCGTGCTCGGTGCGCGCGGCGGCGAGGCGCATCGCAGCGGCGCGGGCGAGCGTACGCGCATCGTCAAGTGTCGCGCCTGCGGGCTGATCTTTCCCAACCCCATGCCTTACCCTTCGGGCGAAGACACGCGCTACACGAACGTCTCCGGCTATTTTGAAGACGTGATGGCCGTCGAGGACGAAGCGCAACGTCAACTCGGCGACACGCTCGCACGCAAGGCCGAGGAGCGTCTGGGGCGGCGCGGCCGTTTTCTGGACGTGGGTTGCGGGCGCGGCGAAGTGGTGCGCGCCGCGCAGGAGCGCGGGTGGGAGGCCGAAGGCTGCGACCTCTCGGCCGAGTTCGTGCGCTACGCCTGCGAGGTGAACGGCGTCAAGGCGCATGCGGCCACGCTCGAACAGATGCGCTACCCGGATGCGACGTTCGATGCCGTCACGCTCGTCGAAGTCATCGAACACCTCTACGAACCGGCGGAGACGGCGCGCGAACTGAGCCGCATAGTGCGCCCCGGCGGCCTCGTCTACCTGAGCACGCCGAACGAAGAGAGCATCTATCAGAGTTTGGGCAATCTCTACTACAAGGCGCGCGGGCGCGACTGGGTGGTGAACCTTTGCCCGACGTGGAATCTCTATCACGTACACGGTTTCAGCCCGCGCTCTCTGCGCTACCTGCTCGAAGAAAACGATTTCGAGGTGGAGGAGTTGGTCGTCTATCCGGGGACATTCGCCGTGCCGCCGGGCGCAGGGCTGTGGGGGCAGGTCGAGCGCGCCGGAACGCGCGTCATCGAACACGTCGCCAACGCGCTCGGCCGCAGCCCTTATATGTATGTGTGGGCGCGGCGGCGCGGGGGCGCTTCGGCGGCGGCCTGATGCAGGTTTCGCCGCGCGTAGAGAAACGCACGCGCCGCCGGTTGGAGAAATATCCTACTTTTACTTTTGGGCGGAATTCTGTTAGGTTCAACCGTTAAACGCGCAGGGACTCCAACGCACAAATAATCTTCTTCGGTCTGTAAAATAGTAGCGATAGTCCTGTTTTGAGGTGGCTTCAGAATTTCATTAAGTCCGGGTTCGCACGGCGCGAGGCGAGAATGTTCGCGCCGTCAGTATTTTGATCTGTTCTTGTTGTCGTTATGTACACACGCTTGTTGAATTTCCTGTGTTGCCCGCACTGCCAGGGGAGCCTGGAAGTCTTCCCCCTCTCGACCGCCCCCGGCTCACCCGAAGAGATCACAGAAGGGCTGCTCTCCTGCACGGGCGCGCACTGGTTTCCGGTGGTGCGCGGTATCCCGCGCATGCTGCCCGACGCGCTCGCCGAACACTGGGAAACTTTGCGGCCGCTCTTGCCCGAACCCCTGCCGTCCGCGTTGCAGTCGGTCGTGGAGACGGCGCGCTCCTTCGCCGGCGAAGGCGTCAACTACGACCGGCAGACCCGCGAGAACTTCAGCCACGAATGGGACAACCACGACCTCGGCGGCACGACGTGGGGCATGAAACTCTCCGACCGCGTGGAGTGGTTTTTCCTGAACCCTCTGCGCATCCCCGCAGAGGAACTCAAAGGCAAAGTGATGCTCGATGCCGGTTGCGGCAACGGCAGCCAGTCGGTCGCCTACACGGCACTTGGACTCGAAGTGATCGCCGTCGATCTTAGTTCCGGCCTCGAACACGGGCAGGCTTATCGCCACCGCCATCAGGGGGCAGACCCGGCGCGCGTCCATTTCGTGCAGGCCAACTTGCAGCAGCCGCCGCTCAAACCCGCGACGCTCGACATCATACACTCGGCCGGAGTGCTGCATCACACGCCCGACACCTTGCAGACCTTCCGCACCCTGCGCCCACTCCTCAAGGCGGGCGGCACGTTCTACGTCTGGCTCTATAAATATGAGAAGTTGGTAACGCCGGTCGTTGACACCCTGCGCACCGTGACGACGCGCGTCCCGCCGCGCCAGTTCTCTAAAATCGCAGACCTGATGGCCGTGCCCTTCATAGGCTTCTGCAAAGCGGTCAACGGGCTGGGCGTGCGCAAGTATCCGACGATGAGCCGCCGCGAGGCCGCGCTCGCCCTGATGGACATCTTCGGCGCGCCTTACGCCTACTATCACACTTACGAAGAGGTCACCGGCTGGTACAAGGCCGCGGGGTTCACGGAGATGTGGCCTTGCAACGACGACCGGCGCGGCTTCGGCGTCTGCGGGCGTCTGCCCGACGCCGGCGAAGGGGCGAGGACGCAAGAAGAGTCCGCGCCGGAGCGGGAAGCGGCGTCGCCGGGTTCGCAGGCGACGCTACACGGTGCGGCGGCGAGCAGGCAAGGAGGCCAGTTCTAAATGTACATCCTCGGTTTAACGACGCTCGGCGACAGCGCCGCGTCTCTGCTGTACAACGGCGAACTCATCGCCGCGGCGGAGGAGGAGCGTTTCACGCGCAAGAAGCATTACAGCGGCTTCCCCTATAACGCCGTCCAGTTCTGCCTCGACCACGCGAACATCAAAATCTCCGACGTTGAACACATCGGCCTCTACTGGAAACCCTGGGTGCTGCGCCACAAGGCGATACAGGCTTTGAAGTCCGCGCTCATCTCGCGCGACATGTTCAAGGCGCGCGTTGACCGCGGCATCGCGCAGGTGGGCGACAGCTATCTCGGCATGTTCAAACACCCGCGCCGCATCCGCCAGCATTTCGGCGAGAGCAAGTTTCGCTTCCACTTCCTCGAACATCACCAGTGTCACGCGGCGAGCGCCTTTTTCCCTTCGGGCTTCGACCGCGCCGCCGTCCTGACGTGGGACGGCACGGGCGAAGACACTACGACGCTCTTCTCGCAGGGCGAAGACAACCGCCTGCTCGTCCTCAAGCGCATCAAGCTGCCGCACTCGCTCGGACAGTTCTACTCGGCCGTGACGAACTTCATCGGCTTCGACATGTTCGGCGGCGACGAGTGGAAGGTGATGGGCTTGGCCGCTTACGGCAAACCCGAATACTACGACTTCTTTAAGCAGCGCGTGCTGTCGACGAACGGCAACAACGATTTCCATTTGAACATCCGCGTGCTCGATCACCACCTCGCCAAGCACTACCAGTTCGGCGCGGAGATCAGCAAGGCTCTGGGGCCGCCGCGCCAGCCCGACGAGGACTTGACCGAGCGGCACTGGAACATCGCTGCCAGCGCGCAGAAGGTCTTGGAAGACACCGCGCTCCATCTCATACGCGGCCTGCACGAGATGACGGGCGAAGAGAATTTGTGCATGGCCGGGGGCGTCGCCTTCAACTCCGTGATGAACGGGCGCATCATGACCGAGTCGCCGTTCAAGAAGTATTACATCCAGCCCGCGGCGGGCGACGCCGGGTGCTCGCTCGGCGCGGCCTTGATGGTGCATCACATGCGGCTCAAACAGCCGCGCAAGTTTCGCATGGAGCACGCCTATTACGGCCCCGGCTTCACCTCCGAAGAGTGCGCGGCGGCTTTGACGGCCGCCGGGTTGAAATTCGAGACACTGCCCGACGAAGAGATGCTCCCGCGCGTGGCGCAGTTGTTGGTGGACGGCGCGATCCTCGGCTGGTTTCAGGGGCGCATGGAATTCGGGCCGCGCGCGCTCGGCAACCGCTCCTTCATCGCCGACCCGCGCCGCGCAGACATGCGCGAGTTGCTGAACAAGAAGGTGAAGCTGCGCGAATGGTTCCGCCCGCTCGCCCCTTCGATGAAGGAAGAGGCAAGCGAGGAAGTGTTCGGCCGCCCGCACTACGACCCGTTCATGGTCACGGTCTTGCACGTCGCGGAAGATAAGCGCGGTATGATCCCCGCGGTCGTCCACGTGGACGGCACGGCGCGGCCGCAGACGGTCAGCCGGCGCACGAACCCGCGCTACTGGAAATTGATTGACGAGTTCGCGCGCCTGACCGGTGTCCCGATGGTGCTCAACACGTCTTTCAACATTCAGGAGCCAATCGTCTGCACGCCGCAGAACGCGATCAATACGTTTCAGGGCGCAAACTTCGACGGGCTGGTCTTGGAAAACCATCTCGTGCTGCGTCGCTAACGGCGCGGGTCGTTGGCCGGTCGAGCGTCGTGGGCGCTCCGGGGAATTGTTTTTGACAACATGAACGCCGTCCTTGCCATCCTGTTCCTGCTCATCGGCTCGGCCGTTGCGCTCTTCATTCCGCGCTACGGCGGCGCGGCTCTCGTCTTCTGCATTGTGGTGGCGCTCGCCTTCGCCTACGTGATCGGGAAGGCCGAGAACGACCGCCGTTATCTGCTCCAACTGTTCGTCGCGGGGCTGCTCGTCCGGGTCATCGTCGGGTCGCTCATCTTCGCCTTCGAGTTGCAGGTATTTTTCGGCGGCGACGCGATCACTTACGACCACCTCGGCTTCGAGTTGCTACAGTGGTATCGCGGTCTGGCCGAGATCGCCGTGTCGGAGGATGCGGTCGTCTGGGGCATGCCGTATCTGGTGGCGGGCATCTACGCCCTCGTCGGGCGCAACATGCTGGCCGTGCAGTTCTTCAACGCCATCTGCGGCGCGGCGACGGCCATCGTCGTCTACGTCTGCGCCCAGCACATCTTCCAAAATGTGCGTGTGGCGCGCGTGGCGGCGCTCCTGGTGGCCTTCTACCCGTCGCTCATCCTCTGGTCGTCGCAGGCGCTCAAGGACGCGCCCATCGTTTTGCTGCTTGCCGTCGCCATCATGGCGACGCTGAAGCTGGGCGAGCGTTTGAGCGTCAAGTACGGGATAGTGCTGGCGGGCGCGCTGCTCGGCCTGTTGAGTTTGCGCTTCTACATTTTCTACATGGTGGCGGCGGCCATCACGGGGGCGTTCATCATCGGGATGAAGCGCGTGACGGCGCAGAGTTTCGGCCGACAGTTTCTGGTGATGGCCGCGATGGGATTGACGCTGACTTACGTGGGCGTGCTGCGCACGGCGAGCGCGCAACTGAGTTTCTACGGCAACTTGCAGACCGTACAGCGCAGCCGACAGGATTTGGCGACGGCGCAATCCGCCTTCGGGCAGGACGTTGACGTATCGACGACAGCGGGCGCGCTCAGCGTGATTCCGCTCGGCATGGTCTACCTGCTGTTCGCGCCCTTTCCGTGGCAGATGGCGAATTTGCGCCAGAGCATCACGCTGCCGGAGATGATGCTCTGGTGGGGCAGCTTTCCGCTGCTTGTGTTGGGTGGATGGTTCACCTTGAAATATCGCCTGCGGCAAGCGCTGCCGATCATCCTGTTTACGACGATGTTGACGCTGGCGTATTCAATTTTTCAGGGGAACGTGGGGACGGCATACCGGCAGCGGTCGCAGTTGTTCATCTTCTATTTCATCTTCGTGGCGGTGGGATTTGTGCTGATGAAGGAACGCAGGGAAGAGCGCATGCGGCAGGCGATAGCATCGCGGCAAGCGGCGCAGCAGTTGGCCGAGGGCAACCGGCGTTACAAGAAATGGAAGCACTCCAAGGAGAAGGAACTGGAAGATATCGCCAACAGCCTGTCGGAGAAGATCGGCTTCTAACTTTTTCGCCGCCGCGCCGCCGTGTGCGTCGCGCGAGTTGATCTCAAACGCACGAAGAGGTACTACCGCGAAGTCTGGCTTTAAGTCCTGCACACGACCCTGCCGCACAGAGGCGTCGCGCACCGGACGCCCTCCCGGCGCACCGAGAGAGAGTCATTGCTGCCGGCAAATTTGAACAAAGGCTTCTGTCGCCCCCGTTAGTGTTATTGAATCATG
>DASVPS010000103.1:0-10510 GCA_036389555.1 Pyrinomonadaceae bacterium | reverse complement strand
AGCGCCCCATCGTCGAGCACGGAGCGCGCGCCGTCGTCGCTCGCCCGTTGGAACGGATTCGAGAATTTTTAGAACAGAAGGGATAGGAAGTGGCTAAGGGAGCATTAACATATTTTGAATGTCAGCACTGCGGTCATCAAGAGCGCAAGCACTTCGGGCTGTGTCCGGACTGCGAAAAAGGAGGAACGGCAGTAGAAAAAAAAGGGTCTATGGTTAGGGAAGCGAAGGGTGCGGCGCGCGGCAATTTTCAAGCGCGCGAGGCGAAGCCTGTCGCCTATGCCGACATCGCATCGCAGGACGACGTGCGCTTCCCTTCGGGCATTGATGAGTTTGACCGCGTGCTCGGCGGCGGCATCGTGCCGGGCAGCCTCGTCCTCATCGGCGGCGAGCCGGGCATTGGTAAGTCAACGCTGCTGCTCGAAGTAGCGGACAAATTGAGCGGGCGCGGGAAGCGCGTGTTGTACATATCGGGCGAGGAGTCGGAGCAGCAGATCAAGATGCGCGGCGAGCGTCTGGGCGTCGTGGCGGAGAACCTCTACTTATTGCCGGAGACGAATCTCGAAAATATCTACGCGGAGATGGAACGCGAAGAGCCGGGCGCGGTGATCGTGGATTCGATCCAGACGGTCTTCTCCTCGCAGATCGAGAGCGCGCCGGGGTCTGTCTCGCAGGTGCGCGAGGTGGCGGGGCGCTTTTTGACGTTCGCTAAGACGCGCGGCGTGCCCGTCTTTCTCATCGGTCACGTCACGAAGGAAGGCTCTATCGCGGGGCCGAAGGCGCTGGAACACATCGTTGACACGGTGCTCTACTTCGAGGGCGACCGCCATCACAATCATCGCATCGTGCGCGCGACGAAGAACCGCTTCGGCGCGGCCAACGAACTCGGCGTGTTTGAGATGACCGGCGCGGGACTGAAACCCGTTGCTAACCCGTCGGAGATTTTCTTGCAGGAGCGACCCGAAAACGCCGCCGGCTCGGTTGTCACGGCTTGCATGGAAGGCACGCGGCCGGTGCTTGTCGAAGTGCAGGCTCTGGTGGCGAACTCGAAATACAATTACCCTCTGCGCACGACGCAGGGCTTTAACGCCAACCGCATCGCCCTCCTGCTCGCCGTGTTGGAGAAACGACTCGAACTGCCTCTCCTGAACAACGACGTGTTCGTCAACATCGCCGGCGGTCTGGACATAGACGAACCGGCCGCCGATCTCGGCGTGGTCGCCGCGCTCGTGTCGAGTTATAAGAACCGGCCGCTCGACGGCAAGACCGCCGTGTTCGGCGAAGTCGGTTTGACGGGTGAGGTGCGCGGGGCGATGCAGGCGCAGGTGCGCGCACGCGAGGCGCAAACTCTGGGCTTCAAAAGATTGATCATGCCCGCGTCGAACGCAGAAGGGTTGCAACGCCTGTTGGGTCTGCGCATCGTCGGCGTGCGTTCGTTGGAAGAGGCGCTCAGTGAATTGTTTTAACGGGGCGCGTCGAGCGTCAGCGTAGTCTCGCCGCGCGTAACCGCACGCAACACCGCGCCCGCGGGGAAGACCGCGCTTTTGCCGCGCTTGAAACCCCAGAGCAGCGCGACCGGCGCGGCGTAGAAGAGCATCATGCCCGTGACGACCGTCGCCGTCGGCCACCGGCCGGAAAACCTTTTCGTAGCGCGCCTGTTAAGGGCGTGTTAATATCCTCGCCGTTATGAAAACGGATTTGATCCTCATTCGGCTGGTATTCACGGCGCTGCTGGTGGCGGCCGGATACGTGCTGCATCCGATCCAGGGCAAGCCGCTTCTCTCGGCGGGCATCGCCGCCCTCATCGCGCTCGCCATCATCATGTTCGAGCGGCGCATCCAGCGCGCGTCTCTGAAGACTCTGATCGGCGCGGCCGTCGGCTCGATTCTCGGTATCGTCGGCGCATACCTCATCGGCTCGCTCATCAGCAGCCAGCACTCGGACGCCGTCCCGGCGGGGATGAAAACTTTCCTGACGCTCGCGCTCACCTTCCTGATGGCCTACATCGGGCTCGTCGTCGGCGCGGCCAAGGGCGACTATCTAGACCTCTCCGCGCTCGGCGGCATCTTCAGCGACAAGTCTGCGCGGCGCGATTTCAAAATCCTCGACACCTCCGTCATCATCGACGGGCGCATCGCCGACATCGCCGAGGCCGGGTTCCTCTCCGGCACGATTGTCATCCCGCAGTTCATCCTGCGCGAGTTGCAGCAGGTGGCCGACTCGCCCGATTCCAACAAGCGGCAGCGCGGGCGGCGCGGCCTCGACATGCTCAACCGCCTCCAGACCAACAACACGCTCGACATACAGGTCGTGGACACAGACTTCCCGGCCGTGCGCGAAGTTGATCTCAAACTGCTCGAACTCAGCAAGCAACTCGACGCCGTGGTCGTCACCAACGATTTCAATTTGAACAAGGTGGCGCAACTGCACGGCGTCTCCATCCTCAACATCAACGAACTCGCCAACGCTCTCAAGCCCGTCGTGCTGCCCGGCGAACTGATGCGCGTCTTCATCCTCAAAGAAGGCAAAGAATACAATCAGGGCGTCGCCTATCTGGACGACGGCACGATGGTCGTCGTGGACAACGCGCGCAAGATGATCGGCAAGAACGCGGACATCTCCGTGACGAGCGTGCTGCAAACGACCGCCGGGAAGATGATCTTCGGCCGCCTCTCCGAAGAGACGCACGAGAACGGCGCGAGCATCCACAGCACCGACACGCGCGGCATCAACGGCGGCAGCACCTCGCGCCGCCCCTACCGCAGCGACCCGCGCCCGCAAACCGTCGCCGCCCGCAGCATCGAGCCGGAAGAACACTGAAGAAGAAGTGATGAGTGATGAGTGATGGGTGATGAGTAAAAAAATACGGGTCAGGTTTTTCACTCATCACTCATCACCCATCACTCATCACTTGTCTTTATGAACGTCGCCATCATTGTCGCCGCCGGAAGGGGCACGCGCGCCGGGGGCGGAGAGCCAAAGCAGTTTCGCGCGCTGGCGGGCGTCCCCGTCATCATTCATACATTGAGGCGCTTTGAGGCATGCGCGGCCGTGGACGAGATCGTTCTGGTCGCGCCCGTCGAAGAGACGACTTTGCACCTCGCGGCGCACCGGGGCGAATTGAAGAAACTCGCGCGCGTCGTGGAGGGCGGGGCAATGCGTACCGAGTCGGTCTGGCGTGGCCTGGAGTCTCTCGGCGGCGCAGAGGTGGAGATCGTCGCCGTGCATGACGGCGTGCGCCCGTTCGTGACGCCGGAAGAGATCGAACGCACGATGCGCGCCGCCGAGGGATCGGGCGCGGCCGTGCTGTGTGCGCCCGTCGTGGACACGATCAAAACGTGCGTGGGAGGGCGCGTCGAGCGCACGCTCGCGCGCGAGAGTTTGCGCCGCGCGCTGACGCCGCAGTGCTTTCAACATGAACTGCTCCGCCGCGCCTACGAACGCGCCCGCGCCGAAGGCCTTGAAGCGACGGACGACAGCGCCCTCGTCGAACTGCTCGGCGCACAGGTCGTCATCGTCGAGGGCGATGCGCGCAACATCAAGATCACGCGCCCGGAAGACTTCGCGCTCGCGGAAATATTACTCGAAGAAAATCGTCAGTAGTCAGTTGTCGGTGGTCAGTAGTTTTTACCCAACGGCGGCGGCAAGTTGCTAAAGCTCTGGCGGAACGAACGGCGACGGACAAAGAACGACGGACGACCGGCAACTGACTACTGACAACTGATGCCGACGCTCTTCCATGTCACCCCGTCAATTTCGCTCGCTCGTGGTTGTGCAACAACTGCTGGTCTTCGGCGGGTTGATCGTTTATGAAATGACTGTGGGCGCGCTCCCTCCGGATATCGCGCAGTATCTGGACGTGAGCGGGAGCGTGGTGACGGACGAGGGCGGCGGCCGGCTGCTCGACGGTTTCGACGAGTGGTTTTATTACGGGATGTTGTCGCTCACGCTCGTCGCTTCGTTGGGCTTGTGCCTGTTCAAAAGATGGGGGCGCACGCTCTTTCTGCTCTGCACCCTGATCTGGTTGCTGACGACGCCCCTCTCCGAGTTTTACGTGAGCACCGGGTGGTCTGCGCTGCTGAATTATGCGGCCTGCCTGCTTGAAGGCATGATCCTCGCGCTCGCTTACTTCTCGCACGTGCGCCGCATGTTCGCGCGCGCCGAAGCAGCCTGACGGGGTCAAGCCGCATGCGCCTCTGCTTGCAGACTGGCATCAACCGGCAACGTGCGAACGGCAGCGAGCAATTAACCACGGACGGCTGACGACGGACGCCTCTATGTTTCGCATCGGCATCGGACATGACACGCATCGCCTCGCCAAGGGGCGGCCGCTCATCCTCGGCGGGGTGGAGATCGAAGCGGAGCACGGCGCGGAGGGGCATTCGGACGCCGACGCGCTGGCGCACGCCATCATCGACGCCATCCTCGGCGCGCTCTGCGAAGGCGACATCGGCGTGCATTTCCCAGACCGCGACCCGCGCTGGAAAGATGCGGACAGTTTGCAACTGCTGGCGCGCGTCGTCTGGCTGGCGAGCCAGAGCGGCTACCGTGTGGTCAACGTAGACGCCAACGTGTTGCTCGAACGCCCGCGCCTGCGCCCGCACATACAGGAGATGCGCGAGCGTCTCGCACAGGTGTTGTCGGTTGAAGCGAACTGTGTGAGCGTCAAGGCGAAGACGGGCGAGGGGCTGGATGCGGTGGGCGAGGGGCGCGCCGTCGTCGCGCAGGCAGTCGTTTTGCTCGGCCGCGCGTGAGACGCGATTTCGGATGCGTGCCGCCGGATGTTAGTATTCGTTTCGTCTTCTCGAATTTCACATCGAACATCTGAATAAACAGACGCAAGCGTGGGGCAAGACCTTTTTCTTTATGCGACCGCAGGACGTGATACGCCGAAAACGCGAGGGGGAAGCGCTCTCCGCGGAAGAGATTGAGTTTTTCGTGCAGGGCGTGACGGCCGGCGAGTTTGCGGACTATCAGGCGGCCGCGCTGCTCATGGCGATCTACTGTCGCGGCATGGACGAGGCCGAGCAGCGCATGCTGACCGGGGCGATGCTGCGTTCGGGCGAGTCGCTCGACTTCTCAGACGTTCCGCTGCCGAAGGCCGACAAGCATTCGACCGGCGGCGTCGGCGATAAAACTTCGCTCATCATCGCCCCGCTCGCGGCCGCGTGCGGCCTCGCCGTCCCGATGATTTCCGGGCGCGGCCTCGGCCACACCGGCGGCACACTCGACAAACTCGAATCCATCCACGGCTATCGTGTGAAGCTCACGCTCGCAGAGTTTCGCCGCGTGCTCACGCTGTGCGGCTTCGCCATGATGGGACAGACCGCCGAGATCGCGCCCGCCGACCGCAAACTCTACGCGCTCCGAGATGCGACGGCGACCATTGAGACGATCCCGCTCATCGTTGCCTCGATCATGTCGAAGAAACTGGCGGCGGGCTTGGACGCGCTCGCGCTCGACGTGAAGACCGGCTCGGGCGCGTTCATGCGCGAAGAGCCGCGCGCGCGCGAACTGGCGCACGCTCTGGTTGCCATCGGAAACTCTTACGGCGTGCGCACCGAAGCCCTGCTCACGGATATGAGTCAACCGCTCGGTCGCGCCGTCGGCCATGCGCTCGAAGTCCAAGAGTGCATCGAAATTCTGCGCGGCGAACAGCACGCGGGCGCGTTGCCCGTCGTTGAACTCTCCATTGAATTGACGGCGCGCATGGTTGCGCTCGCGGGCGTCGAGCCGACGCTTGAGGCGGCGCGCGTGCGCACGCGGCGCGCGCTCGAAGGGGGCGCGGCGCTGGAATTTTTCCGCCGCAACGTAGAGGCGCAGGGCGGCGACCCGCGCGTGTGCGACGAGCCAGCGAGTTTGCTTCAGACTTCGACCCTGCGCGCGGTTAAGGTAGAATCCCCCCGCGCCGGATTCATCACTCAGGTTGAGGCCGCCGAAATCGGTTATGCCGTTTCAGGGATAGGCGGCGGCCGCACGCGCCTCGAAGACGAGATCGATTTTCAAATCGGCTTTGTCGCGGACGCGAAGCACGGCGACGAACTGCGGGCAGGCGACGCGCTCGGCACGCTCTACTGCCGCAACGACGCGCAAGGCCAACAGGGGGCGGCGCGCATTCGCGCGGCCTACACCATCGGCGACGAACCGCCGGGCGCGCACGTGAAACTCATCAAGGAAGCAATCACCGCATGAAGTTTATCCAACAGAAATTGATCGCGCTGCTGCTGTGTCTCGCCACGCTCGTCTGTTCATCGTCCTGCACAGGGAGCAGGAACGAGGCGGATGATCCGACGAGAGTGCGCGTCGGCATCGTCTTCGACATCGGCGGGAAAGACGACCGCTCGTTTAACGCGGCGGCCTTCGAGGGCGTCAAACGCGCGGAGCGCGAACTCGGCGTCGTCCTGCGCGACGTGGAGCCGGGGAACCCCACTTCCATCGAACCGGCGATGCGCGCCTTCGCCGAGCGCGGCTACGATCTGGTGATCGGCGTCGGCTTCGCGCAAGCCCCGATCATGGAGATCGTGGCGAAGGATTACCCGAACGTGAACTTCGCCATCGTTGACGGCGTGAGCCAACTGCCGAACGTCGCCTCGCTCGTCTTCAAAGAGCATCAGGGGTCTTACCTCGTCGGCATGATCGCGGCGCGCACGACTCGAACAGGCAAACTCGGCTTTGTGGGCGGCATGGACATCCCGCTCATACATCGCTTCGCCACCGGCTACGAGGAGGGCGCGAAGGCCGTCAACCCGAACATCTCTGTCTATCGCAATTTCGTCGGCGTGACCGACAGCGCATGGAACAACCCCGGCAAGGGCAAGGAACTCGCGCTCTCGCAGATCGGCAAAGGCGCGGACGTGATCTTCACGGCGGCGGGCAACAGCGGCCTCGGCGCGTTCGATGCGGTGGAGCAGGCGGGCAAAGGGGCGGACGGCCGCGCCACGCACTACGTCATCGGCGTGGACTCGAACCAGAACATGGTCAAGCCCGGCTACGTCCTGACCAGCATGGTCAAGCGCGTGGACAACGCCGTCTACGACATCGTCAACGACGTGAAGAACAAACGCTTTCAAGGCGGCATACACGTCTTCGGACTCGACAAAGACGGCGTGGCCTTCTCGCTCGACCAGCACAACCAGCCGCTCATAGACCCGGCGGTCTTGCAGGAAGTCGAAGCCGCGAGGCAGAAGATCATCCGCGGCGAGATTCAGGTGACGGACGCGATGGCGAAGTGAGTTTACGCGGTCGCAAGTTTTACGCGGCCGCAGCAGTCTAAGTAGTAATCATCAACAACGTAATCAAAGGGAGCGAACGATGAAACGTAACGCAAGCGCCGAGTGGCGCGGGGGACTCAAAGACGGCCGGGGCACGATCTCGACCGACAGCGGCGTCCTCGAAAACACACAGTATTCCTTCTCCACCCGTTTCGAGGACGGCAAGGGGACGAACCCCGAAGAACTGATCGCGGCGGCGCACGCCGGTTGTTTTTCGATGGCGCTCTCCGGCCAACTCGGCAACGCCAGTCTCGTCGCCGAGAGCATCAAGACGACGGCCACCGTCAAATTAGAGAAGACCGACGCGGGCTTCACCATCACCGAAGTTCATCTGAGCGTGACCGCGCGCGTGCCGGGCGCGAGTCAGCAGCAGTTTGAGACGGCGACGGGCAACGCGAAGGCCGGGTGTCCCGTCTCGCGCCTGCTGAACGCGAAGATCACTCTGGAAGCTAAACTCGAATCATAAAGAGATTGATTCATCGATCCATTGATTCATTTCTTCATTGAATCAATGGATCGATGAGGAAACGGATCAATTCCTTCCATGCTTGAACTGCGCGACATCACCAAACGCTTCGGGAACGTGCTGGCGAACGACGCCGTGAACATCAAAGTTCGGCCGGGGACGATTCACGCCATCGTCGGCGAGAACGGCGCGGGCAAGTCCACTGCGATGCGCATCGCCTACGGCTTCTACGCGGCCGACGGCGGCGACATCCTGATTGACGGCGAGGTGCGACGTATCACGACGCCGCACGATGCCATCGCGCTCGGCATCGGCATGGTGCATCAGCACTTCATGCTGGTCGAGCCGATGACGGTGGCCGAAAATATCGTGCTCGGCGCGGAGACGGGCGGCATCGCGTCGCTCGATCTGGGCAAGGCCGCAGAGGAGATTCGCGCGCTCTCGGACGAGTTCAAGTTGTCGGTCGATCCGCGCGCCACGATAGAGAATTTGTCGGTCGGCCAGCAGCAGCGCGTGGAGTTGTTGAAGGCGCTCTATCGCCGCGCCCGCCTGTTGATTCTGGACGAGCCGACGGCCGTCCTGACGCCGCAGGAGGTCGAAGAGTTCTTCGCCATCCTCAGGCGCATGCGCGAGCAGGGGAAGACGGTCGTCATCATCACGCACAAACTCTCCGAAGTTCTCGCCATCTCCGACGACGTGACGGTGATGCGCGACGGGCGCGTCGTCGGCCACGTCAAGACCGCGGAGACGAACGCGGCGGAGTTAGCGCGTCTGATGGTCGGGCGCGACGTGCTGTTGAGAGTTGAAAAAACTGATGCGGCGGGCGACGGCGCGGTCGTGCTCGGCGTGAAAGACTTGACCGTGACGGCGCGCGACGGCAAGCGGCGTCTCGACAGCGTTTCGTTCGACGTGCGCGCGGGCGAGATCGTAGGCATCGCGGGCGTGGAAGGCAACGGTCAGACGGAACTCGTCGAAACGCTCGCGGGGCTGACCGCGACGGGACACACGGCGATGGGCAAGGTGCAGTTCGGCGGGCGCGACATCGCGCGGCTCAATTCGCGCGCGCGACGCGAACTCGGCATCGCACACATCCCCGAAGACCGGCACCGGCGCGGTCTCCTGCTCGACTTCGACCTCGCGGAAAATTCCATCCTCGGCGATCACTATCGCAAGCCCGCCGTCTCAGGCTTCGGCAACGTGTTTTTGAACGACCGAGGCATCCGCGAGCGCGCCCTGCAAGTGATCAACGACTTCGACGTGCGCCCGGCCAACCCAGACCTGCCGGCGCGCTCGCTCTCCGGCGGCAACCAGCAAAAGCTCATCATCGGCCGCGAGTTTGAACTTCGTCCCAAACTGTTGCTCGTCTCGCAGCCGACGCGCGGCGTGGACATCGGCGCAATCGAGTTCATTCACCGCAAACTCGTCGCCCTGCGCGATGCGGGCTGCGCCGTCCTGCTCGTCTCGGCCGAACTCGAAGAGGTGACGGCGCTCTCCGACCGTCTCCTCATCATGCGCGAGGGGCGCGTCGTTGGCGAAGTTGACCCGCAGCAGGCGACCGTGGAAGAGATCGGCCTGTTGATGACCGGCGGAAACTAATTCCTTATGAAACTTCTACGTGAACTGTTCTTCCCACTCGTCGCCGTGCTCGCGGCCTTTATCATCGGCGGCATCTTCGTCTGGATCATCGGCGACAATCCTTTTGAGACCTACCGCCTCCTGATCGGCAGCGCGTTCTCGTGGCCTGACGGCATCGGCTACACGCTCTTTTACGCGACGCCGCTCATCTTTACGGGGCTGGCCGTCGCCGTGGCCTTTCGCTGCGGGCTGCTCAACATCGGCGCGGAGGGGCAACTCTACGTCGCTGCGTTTGCGACGGCGTGGGTCGGCATCAAGTTCGGCGGCACGGTGGTGGACGTGTTCGGCACGCCCGTCAATTATTCGTGGATGACGCTGCCCGCCATCATCCTCGTCCCGCTCGCGATCCTGACGGCCATCGTCGCGGGCGCGGCGTGGGGCGCAATTCCGGGCGTCCTCAAGGCGCGCTTCGGCTCGCACGAAGTCATCAACACGATCATGTTGAACTTCATCGCCATCGCGCTCGTCAGCTACTTCACGCAGTATCACTTCAAACAGGCGGGCGACCCGATTCTTCAGACAGTGCCCGTCGGCGCGGGCGTGCATCTGCCGCGACTCGGCTCATTCATCCCCGGTTTGCCCGCGCGCATTCCGCTGAACCTAGCGTTCCTGTTCGCCCTGCTCGCTTGCGTGCTCGTCTACATTTTCCTGTGGCGCACGAAGTGGGGCTACGCCATCCGTGCGACGGGCGCGAACCCGACGGCCGCGGAATACGGCGGCATCTCGACGGGCAAACAGATCGTCCTCGCGATGGCCGTCTCCGGCGGGCTGGCCGGGATGGTCGCGGTCAACGAAGTGCTCGGCTATCGCTATCGCTACTACGACGGCTTCTCGGCCAACTACGGCTTCACCGGCATCGCCGTCGCACTGCTCGGCCGCAATCATCCAATCGGCGTGCTGCTCTCCGCGCTCCTGTTCGGCATGTTGATTCGCGGCGGCATCTTCGTAGACGCTTTCTCAGGCAAGGTCTCGAAAGATTTGGTAGAGGTGCTGCAAGCCATCGTCATCCTCTTCGTCGCCTGCGAAGCGCTGTTCCGCGGCTCGTTCGGCAGGTTTGGTTTGTTGAAAAGATCAAAAGTATAGAGGTCAGAGGTTAGAGGTCAGAGGTCAGTTAAAACAAAAACTGTCTTCTCTGACCTCT
>DASVPS010000102.1:0-6306 GCA_036389555.1 Pyrinomonadaceae bacterium | reverse complement strand
CTTAATCTCTATGCCGGCAAGAGCATTACCGAAGATATCGTTATCTTCCAGCGTCCCTTGTCCGTTTTCATAAATGTAAACACCGCCTTGCCCCCCATCGTGAATGCTGTTGCGGCGTAAGCGAGGGTCAGCACCGCCATGTATGGCAACACATGCCCAACTCTGGCTGGTAATATCACATCCCTCCAGTTCCAGCCGCCCCTGAGCAATATTCACGCAATACCATTGCCCGCCGCCCATTTGACGCAATGTAAGATTGGAAATTCGTCCCATCGTCGTTTTAAAAAGCACTGTATGTTTTCCGGTAGCCTGTATCACCACTTCTCCCGGGTCGCCATCCCCGATGATTTCCAGTGGTTTATCAATCACCAGTCCCTCTTGATAAAGACCGGGCCGGACAAGAATTTTGTCTCCCACTTTAGCTTGTGCAATAGCCTCTGTAATCGTAGGAACCCCCCTTCTGTGGAAAGGGTCAACGATGATGGTCGGTGGTTCGTTTTTAACCGCCGGACGTTGCGCCGTGATGCCTTTCTCTTCTGATTCGGCTACTTGGGCTGTAGGTAACGTTTGTTCGCCGGTTGGTTGAGGAACTGTGGACGCTTTAGCCCTTGTAGACTTAGCGCGTTGTTTACCGCCACTTCTGCGAGCGGCTGCCGCTTTCGGTGAATCAGGGCGTTCCAGCGCATCGCGGATTTGCACGGCGAGTTGAGCGAGTATCCTGCCAACCTGTGGTGAGGTGAAGGGTTCAAACCGCAGTTCTCGCCAGTCAGCAAACTGGTGTTTGGATATTTCCTGTGCGAGTTTGTCTTTCGCGCGCTTTGTGTCGTCGTCTAAAACAGGACTGCCCACATAATAAACAGGAAGAACCAGATCGTTGCGCTTTAATTTTCTCTCGCGCTCAAGGAAGCGTTCCAACTCGGCGCGGCAGGCCGCGCTGTTGAAGAAACTGGGCGTGATGATTGGTATCAGGAACGTGACTTCGTCAATCGAATCATCGATACGCTCCTTCCAGTTCTGTCCCCATTGGATGTCGTTGCGATCCTGGAAGATTGGAAAATCTTCCCCGGTTTGCATGCGCACCTCACCGCTCAGGCGGTCGCGAAAGTCTGTCAGACGACCATTCTCATGCTTATCATCGACGCGCACATAGCTCATAAAAGCTATCGGTGTGCGTTGTTCCTTAACCATGTCTTCGTCGCCCTGTTGTGAGGATATAATTCGGCTAACGTGTCATCAGTCGGCGGTCATCGTCTCCGGCTCGCGCGTGGTGAGTTCGCGCCATGTGAGGGGGCGCGAGCCGTCGTCGAGGCGCACCATGGAGATGCAGCCGGGGACGGGGCAGACGAGGTAACAGAGGTTGCAGCCGACGCACTCGTGCTCGTCCACGATGGGGAAACGCTTGCCGTCGATTTCGGTGAAGGGGATGCACTGGTGCGCGCCGTCTTCGCAGGCGATGTGGCAGAGGTTGCACTGGATGCACTTGGCGTGGTCGATGCGTGCGACCGTCTTGTAGTTGAGATCGAGGTTGCCCCAGTCCGTGACGCGCGGCACGCTCAGGCCGATGATGTCGTTGACGCTGAGGAAGCCTTTTTCGTCTAGATAATTCGAGAGGCCGTCGATCATGTCTTCGACGATGCGGTAGCCGTAGTGCATGACGGCGGTGCAGACCTGCACGGTGGTCGCGCCGAGGAGGAGAAACTCCGCCGCGTCGCGCCAAGTGCCGATGCCGCCGATGCCGCTGATGGGAACGTTCACCTCCGGGTCGCGCGCGAGTTCGGAGACCATGTTGAGCGCGATGGGTTTGACGGCCGGGCCGCAGTAACCGCCGTGCGCGGCCATGCCGTTGACGTTCGGGTGCGGGATGAACGTGTCGAGATCGACGCCCACCACGGAGTTGATCGTGTTGATGAGCGAGACGGCGTCGGCGCGCCCGCGCACGGCCGCGCGTCCGGGCGGCGTGATGCTCGTCACGTTCGGCGTGAGTTTGACGATAACGGGCAAGCGCGTCGCCTCTTTCACCCACTCCGTCACCATGCAGGTGTATTCCGGCACTTGCCCCATCGCCGCGCCCATGCCGCGCTCAGACATGCCGTGCGGGCAGCCGAAGTTCAACTCCACGCCGTCCGCGCCCGTGTCCTCGACCTTTTTCGCGATCTCGTGCCACGCCTCGCGCTTCGACTCGACCATCAAAGAGATGATGAGCGCGTGCTTCGGATACTTACGCTTACACTCCCTGATCTCTTTGAGATTAACTTCGAGCGGGCGATCCGTGATCAGTTCGATGTTGTTGAGGCCGAGCATGCGCTGCGGCCCCAGATCAATCGAGCCGAGACGCGAGCAGACGTTGCGAATCGGCTCGCCCAGAGTCTTCCACACCGCGCCGCCCCAGCCCGCGTCAAATGCCCGCTCCACCATCGAACCCATGTTCGTCGGCGGCGCAGACGCCAGCCAGAACGGGTTCGGCGATTCGATGCCCGCGAAATTAACTTTCAAGTCAGCCATAGATTTATCCTTACAGAACTTTTACGAAGTTACATCCGGGACGCCGTTAGGCTCCGGTTGATCTTTACCACGCATCGCCTCCTCAAAAACCACGTCGCGATAAATCTCATTCAAGGTCAGCACACACGGCACGGAGGCGCACCGCACACTTTCGGCCACGTCGTTAAATTCCATGAACGACCAGACGCCGTTCTCCTGTCTGACGAATTGCGAGACGTGCGGGCGATGTTGCGCGACGAGTATATATTCGCTAAAGCTGGCGATGGATTTGTAATAAGTGAACTTGTCGCCCCGGTCGAACGCTTCGGTTGAAGACGACAGCACCTCGATGATCAGGGCAGGGTTGACCAGCATGTCCAGCCCGCCCATTCTTTCAACCTCTGGCTGGCCGCATAAGGCTGTCAAGTCGGGATAACGGTAAGGTGGATAGGCCGGAACTTTAACGCGCAAGTCAGCGGGGAAACTCTGACACCCGCGTCCACGCAACTCCGTATCCAACTTAGTCCCGATATTGCGTGCAATCTGGTTATGCGCAAGGCTCGCGCCGCTCATGCAGAACACTTCGCCGTTCCAGAATTCGTATTTCTCTTCGCTGCCGAGTTCCAGCGCGAAGTATTCTTCGAGCGTGTACTTGTGGCTCGGTTGTGACGACATGAAACTTTAACCTCCGGTACGCAAAACAGGTCTGGCAACTCAAATTCCGGGAAGTCGGCTCTTGAGCCTGCCATAGATTCGACTCCTGACGCTCGCCCTCGTCAATGCTTGATCTCGCTCGTCTCTTCGTGGAGGGGAATGCGCGCGCCTGCGAATTCGACGCGCTCGCCGGAGAGGTGAAAGTGTATGCCCTGGGCGGCGAGTTTGCCCGCCTGTGCGGCGTCCACGGCTTCGCGGCCGCCGTTGACGCAGTCGCCACCGGCGAAGAATTTCGGATTGGTCGTCTGCATCGTGTCGGGATCGACGGAGACGCGCCCGGCGTCGTCCAGTTTTATCCCTTCGATTTGCGAGAGCCAGTCCACCATCTTCTGCTGGCCGAGCGCCTTGATCACCATGTCGACAGGAATCTCAAACTCCGACCCGGCGATTGTCTGAAACGAGCGGCGACCCGCGCCCTCTGTCTCAACAATCTCCGTCCTGACGCAGCGCAAGGCCGCGACGCGCGTGCCGTCCGCGCCGGCCAGAATCTCCGTCGGCGCGGTCTGCCACCAGAACTCGACCGCGTCGCCTTTCGCCAGTTCGTACTCATATTCGTAGGCGGGCATCTCGCGTTCGGTGCGGCGATAGATTAAGAGGACGCGCTCCGCGCCGAGGCGTCGCGCCTGCGTCACCGCGTCAATCGCCGTGTTGCCCGCGCCGATGACGGCGACGGTGCGCCCGATAGGGACAGATGCCCAGTCGCGCGTCTTGATCCGTTCGATGAAGTCGAGCGCGTCGTAGACGCCTTCGAGTTGCTCGCCGGGTATGCGCAGGCGCGAGGTCTGGCCGAGTCCGACGCCGAGGAAGACAGCATCGTGCGCTTTGGTTAACTCGCCGGGTGAGATGTCGCGCCCGATCTCCGTGTTCGTCTTGATCTCTACGCCGAGCCGCGCCACCTGCGCCACCTCTTCCTGCGAGACGCGCTGCGTCATCTTGTACTCGGCCATGCCGTAAGTGTCCATGCCACCCGCCAGCGGTTTGCGCTCATAGACGCGGACGGAATAACCGAGACGCGCCAGATACGTCGCGCACGATAGACCCGCCGGGCCTGAGCCGACGATGCCGACCGATTTGCCGTTCGGCGCGCCCGGCTTGAGCACGTCGCGCCCGCGACTAAACGCGGCATCCGTCGCATAGCGTTGCAGCCGGCCGATCTCTATCGGCTTCGCCATCAAGGTCTTCTCCACACACGCGCCTTCGCAGAGCACGTCAACCGGACACACGCGCGCACAGGTCGCGCCAATCGGGTTGGCCTCGAAGATGACGCGCGCCGAGCCCGTCAGGTTGCCGCTCGCGATCTTCTTGATGAAGGCGGGCACGTCGATGTGCGTCGGGCAGGCGCGCGTGCAGGGCGCATCGTAGCAATAGACGCAGCGGTGCGATTCCATGATCGCCTCGGCTTCCGTCAAAGGCGGCGCGATCTCGCGAAAGTTGCGCTCGATCTGCGCGATGTTGATGGGTGAATCGTGGAAATTGGACATGGCGGCGAAAAGGTCTTGTCTACTCGGAAAGTGAAAGTTTAAGGGAGACTTTGAAGGTTCAGACTTCCCTTGGGGAAGTTTGAATCAATTGTGTCGGCACTAAAGCGCAAACGTCGAACGAGTTCGACCGGCCGGTTAGTAATCATAACCGACCGGCTGAAAGTTATAACCGCCAGACGCGAACTTTTAACCGCCGAGCAGTCACCGGGCGGACATCCGGTTTGGTGGCGGGTTGGGAAACTTGCCGCGACAGGCTGAATCCGACGCGCTGTCGGAAATATGTGCGAGGCCGTTCACAACTAATTACTAGCACGTTCAGTGTTGAAATAACTCAACACCTCGGCCTCTTTCTCCGACGGCAATTTACCGACCCATGAATTGATCACTTTTCCAGCCTTGTCAATCAGGATGAGCGTCGGCGTGCCTCTGACGCCGACCGTGTCCAGATCGCCCTGCCGCACATCGTCAACCGTCACGCCCAGCTTGCTCAAATATTCCCGTCCCTTGCTCACTTCCTGTGGAAACATGGCGACCATCCGCAGCCGTGGCTGCTTGGCTCTCTCCTGCGCGAGTTTCTGGTAGAAGCCCGCGCTCTCCGTACAAAAGCGGCAGCTATCCGACAAAACGAGGAGCATTGTTTTATCGCTTTGCGTCCATTCCACTCCCGGCACAGAGACGCTCGTCCCGGCCTGTATCTGCTGCGCTGCGGCCTGAGGCGGCGGGCTTGCAGGCCAGAGGTAACGCTTGACCAGGACGGTGCCGAGCAGTAGAGCTACGACGATGATGGCGACATTGGCGAACAACTCGATTTTTTTAGAGATGGTTGACACGGTTAAATCCTCACTTCTGAATCAAGGGCATGCTCCGGGTGGAACCTGTCACGGCTCGTGCGTACTGAATGATGAAAACTTCGTTGCGCACGAGCCGTGAGGTCAGAGGTCAATGCTGTGGGCGGATCGAAGTTACGGGCAGTGCGAGATGCACTCCTGATATCCTATGTTGCAGCATTGAAACGTCGTTCTGCCTGTGTCGCGACAAGCCTGGTAAAGCTCATCGTCAAAATTGTCGCCCTCAGCCCAGCAGAGCGAGCGTGTTTGCACACAAGCGTTGCAGCATGAATTTCTCGTCTGGCATTGTGGATTGGCTACGCCGCCGCCGCTTGAGCCGCCGCCCTCGCTGGTGCAGAAGTTGAAGCAGGTATCGTTGCTGGCCTGACAGTATTGGATGCAGGCGCTGTTACTGTTGCAGCCCGAAACACAATCGTAGTAAGCCTCGCTACAGTCCGTGCAACCCGACGCATAGACCGTTTCGTGCCAGGAGGATGTCGCTACAAACAGACATCCGAGCAGCACGGCAAGCATCAAAAACTTCCTTCCAAGCACTTTGGCATCTTCTTTGTTCATACGAATACTCCTTGAGGTTAGAGGAACGAAAGTCTTCATCCGGTCAGAAAGGGTTGTGGATTGTCTGACGAAGGGAAGCTTCCGCGGTTAAAACGCCAAAATATTTATGAAGACAACTTAATATCGTTGGTGTGACGTGTCAATAACTTATTCCGGCTCCGCCGGGACGCCGCCCGTTTAAACGGAAAGCCGCCGGCCGCGGCGACGACAACGGCTTTTCCGTGAAC
>DASVPS010000101.1:0-2457 GCA_036389555.1 Pyrinomonadaceae bacterium | reverse complement strand
CAGCCGTTGGAGACCGCCAAGTTCCAGACGGACATCGCGTATTGATGATCCAGCAATGCCCGATTTATAGAAGCTCGGAAATTCTCGTCGGTAATATCCTTGAGGTTCTCGTCAACTATGGTCTTGTTTTCTATTAGCAGTTGTGAGTAGTTTTGAAACGTCACTCCCACGGCGATGGCATTGTCCATGCGCCGCATGGCCGACACAATCTTCTCGCCCGCCACCAACTCTTTGCTCTTCACCTCTTTTTCTACGGACTTCGGGGCATCCTCAAGGCTCGAAGGTTGAAATTGAATGCTTACTACTTTATCGGTCTTGATATTGATTTCGCCTGCGCCGATTTCGAGGATTACAAGTTCGCTGTCCGCTTTGATCAATTTACCCTTAACGGGATCGCCTTCCGTGAGATTGACGACAACCGGCGTGCGCGGGCGTTCCGTCCGAACAAGCCCCGATTGGGCATAGATAGAATTTGAATGGAGGATCAAGAGCGCGGTGAGCAGGACACATCTTTTCATGCGCCAATGCTAACAAACCTGAGAGGAGAGAATCAAGATTTCCCCCCTCTTTAGATAGGAACTCTCAGCCCGCTCGACGCTCCGTCGTTCGCGCCGGCTTTCCTGTTTCGCGCGCGCTACCGTCCGGCGTGTGATGTTGGTATCCTGTCAACGTGCGCTCGCCGGACGGCGGAGAGTGCGCGAGACGGCGTCTATGTCAAGATACGATTCAGACACGGATGATGCGGTTGTGACCGAGAGCGAGACGCGGCTGAAGAAGCCGCCGCTCTATCAGGTCTTGCTGCACAATGACGACTTCACGACGATGGAATTTGTCGTCTACGTGTTGCAAAATATCTTCCAGCGATCCGAAATCGAGGCCCTCCGCATCATGCTTCAGGTTCATCTGGAAGGCACCGGCGTGGCGGGCGTCTACACCTACGAGATCGCCGAGATGAAAGTGGCGAAGGTCGCGGAGCTGGCGCGCGCGCACGAGTTCCCGCTGCTCTGCACAATTGAAGAAACGACAAGCTAGAGGTTAGAGGCCAGAGGTTAGAGATCAGTTAAAACAAAAACTGCCTTCACTAACCTCTCACCTCTAGCCTCCAACCTCTGCTTTATGATTACCAGAGAATTACAAGCAACTTTGAGCGCGGCCGTCGAGGAGGCCATCGAGCGGCGGCACGAATACGTCACGCTCGAACACCTCCTGCTCGCGCTCTTGTCCGACCGCACGGCCTCAAACGTCATCCGCAACTGCGGCGGCGACACCGACGCGCTGCGCCGCGACCTCGAAAAATTCTTCGACGAGCGCGTCGAGCAACTCGCAGAGGAGACGACGCACGTTCCCGAACAGACCGAGATGTTCACGCGCGTCCTGCAATACGCGATGCTTCAGGCGCAGGGCAGCGGGCAGAAAGAGATCAACGGCGGCAACATCCTGGCCGCGCTCTTTCAGGCTGAACGCTCTTATGCCATCTACCTGCTCAGGCAACAGGGCGTGACGCGCCTCGACGTGCTGAACTTCATCGCGCACGGCATCTCCAAACACTCAGGCGCGAACGAACCCGCAGGGGGCGACTTCGACGGCGCGGACGAAGCCGAGGCCGGACAGCAGGAGCAGCAACAGCAGCGCGACCCGCTCGCCGCCTTCACCGTCAACCTCAACGAGCGCGCGCGCGAAGGCTACATAGACCCGCTCATCGGCCGCAACGTCGAAGTCCTGCGCACGATTCAAATCCTCTGCCGCCGCCGCAAAAACAACCCGATCTATGTCGGCGAGCCGGGCGTCGGCAAGACGGCCATCGCCGAGGGACTCGCGCTCAAGATTCAACAGGGAGACGTGCCCGAAGTTTTGCGCGACGCCGAAGTGTACGCGCTCGACATGGGCGCGGTGCTCGCGGGCACGAAATACCGCGGCGAGTTCGAGCAGCGTTTCAAGGGGGTCATCAACGCGTTGAAGAAGATTCCCGCCGCGATCCTCTTCATAGACGAGATACACACCATCGTCGGCGCGGGCGCGGTGTCGGGCGGTTCGATGGACGCCTCAAACATCATCAAGCCCGCGCTCGCTTCCGGCGAACTTCGCTGCATCGGTTCGACCACCTACGCCGAATACAAGAGCGCGTTTGAACGCGACCGGGCGCTGGCGCGTCGTTTCCAGAAGATCGAGATCGGCGAGCCGAGTGTGGCCGAGACGGTCGAGATTCTGAACGGCCTCAAGAGCTACTACGAACAGCATCACGGCGTCACGTATTCGCCCGAAGCGATTCAACTCGCCGCCGAACTCGCGGCCAAATATCTGCACGACCGTCTGCTGCCCGACAAGGCGATTGACGTGATCGACGAAGCGGGCGCGGCGTTGAAACTGCTACCGCAGGAGGAGCGGCCTGAGACGGTGGGCGCGGCCGAGATCGAACTCGTGCTTTCGCGCATGGCGAAGATTCCGCCAAAGAGCGTC
>DASVPS010000100.1:0-1585 GCA_036389555.1 Pyrinomonadaceae bacterium | reverse complement strand
AGGCTCGCCCGTCCCCAGCTGTTTGAACGTCCAATCCTTGTAATTGATCTTCTTCTCCTGAATGGGCGCGTACTCGTGCGTGTCGCTCGCTCCCACCGGGGCGGCAACCGCGCTCAGCGTCAAGACGACGGAGAAGACGAGGCTTAGAATGTTTCGCATGGCTATAACTCCCGTCGGGCGAATTTTCACTCGCCCGCTTTTTATTGATTGCTGGCGGTCGTCTGCTGCTGTTCATCGAGCAGCGGGAGGACGACCGCGTCGAACGCGGCGCGGTCGCGTTCGCCGATGAAGCGTTCGCGGATGCGACCCTCTCGGTCGAGGATGAAGGTGGCGGGGCGACCCGGCCCCGTCTGAAATTCGGCGGGCGCATCGTCGCCGCTCGTCAAGAGCTGGTATTCCTGTCGGACGACGCTCTGGAAGTCGCGGATCATGTCGGGCGTGTCGTGCGAGGAGACGCCGACGACCGTGAAGCCGCGCGCTTCGTAGTCCTTCTGCATCCGGTTGAAGTCGGGAATCTCGGCGCGGCAGGGCAAGCACCACGTCGCCCAGAAGTTCACGAGGACGACGCGCCCGCGCAAACTTGAGACGCGAAACGGCTGGCCTTCGAGCGTCTTCATTTCCGTGTCGGGCGCGAGCGGGTAGGAACCGGCGGGCTTCATGGCCGTCGCGCTCGTCCCGCCTTGCGCGCTTTGATTCCGCTTCGCCCAGGAGTTGACCCACGTTTCCGGGTTGGGCAGGACGGAGGCGTAACTGGCGAGGCGGGTCACGTTGTTGGTGGCGACCAGGAGGCCGATGGCGATGAGCAGGACGCCGGAGACCACTTCGACCTTGTGCAGGTGGCGGCGGAAGCGCGTGTAGAAACTCAAAAATTTATTGATGCCGAGACCCGTCAGCAAAAACGGCACGGCCAGCCCGGCGGCGTAGAAGGCCGAGAGAATGAGGCCGCTCTGCCAGCCGCCGCTCGTCGCGGCGAGGCCGAGGATGCCGCCGAGTATGGGGCCGATGCAGGGCGTCCAACCGGCGGCGAAGGCCAAGCCCAGAGTGAACGAGCCTAGCATGCCGCGCGGCTTCTCGTCGGAAAACTTGCGCGTGTCGCGATAGAGCGCGCCGATCTTCAGGACGCCCATCAACTGCAACCCGAACGCGATGATGATCAGTCCGCCGATGACACGCACCCACGGGTTCGACGTGATGGCCGAGCCGATCAACCCGGCGGCCGCCCCGAGCGCGATGAAGATCAGAGACAGCCCCGCGTTGAACGCGAGCGAGTTCATCATCACGGCGCGGCGCGCCTGCGTGCGCGCCCTCGCGCCTTCCTTCAAATGATCGATACTGACGCCGGAGATGAGCGAGATGTAGCCCGGCACGAGCGGCAGCACGCACGGGCTGAGGAACGAGGCCAACCCCCCGACGAACGCAATAACGAGTGAAAAACTGAGATTAGTGCCTTCCATAACTTAACGCAGCTTACAACAGAGGAAAGTGAATCGTGAATCGTTCAAGAGCCGTGAATCGTAAATCGTGAATCGTAAATCGTAAATCGTGAATAGAAAAAGCGAAGAAAGCGAAGAAAGCGAAGCAGGTG
>DASVPS010000099.1:0-12840 GCA_036389555.1 Pyrinomonadaceae bacterium | reverse complement strand
CCTTGTGCTGTGGTCTATGAAGACCGGGGAAATACTCAAATAAGGGATGAGGGATGAGGGATGAGGGATGAATAATTTAAGAATTGATCCATTAATTCATCGGTTCATTAATTCAATGGATCAATGAATCAATGGATCAATTCTTCTTCATCCCTCATCCCTCATCCCTTATTTTTATGGCAACGATTTCACAAACCGAACTGTATCGCCTGATCGCGGAGAGGAACGCGCGGGGCGAGCGCGTGGTGGTGGCGACGGTGGCGCACACGCGCGGTTCCACGCCGCAGCGGCGCGGTGCGAAGATGCTCTTCTTCGAGAACAATGAGGTGGCGGGCACTGTCGGCGGCGGTTGCATCGAGGCAGAGGTCTGGGCGGAAGCCCACGAGGCGATGCGCACGGGTGCGTCGGGCTTGCACAAATTCAGCCTGACGGCCGACGAGGCCAGCGAAGAGGGCATGGTCTGCGGCGGCACGATGGAGATTTTCATAGACGTGTGGGGCGCGGGCGGGCAGAATTAGCCGGGCGCATGCAAGCGGCCGCTCCCCGGTTCGTTTATCCCGACATGAGTGGGCTTGAGCGTCGGCGGGTTAGTGATATTATTCAGAGAAGTCACGGGCAGAAATCGCTTGCCCTGAGCCGGAAGTCTCCGAACGCTCATCCGCCGCGCCGGGCGATGACGTTCGCGTCGTTGCCTTGAGTTATGATCCGTCTACGATAGTTCCTCGCCTTGAAGGGAGTTGGTCTATGTCGTCATTCATGGAAGATTACAAGGCGAAGCACACGCACCCGCTGAACCGCCTGACGCACAGCATCGGCATCCCGTTGATCGTCGTCAGTTTGCCGCTCTTCTTTTTCAGTTGGCAGCGCGCGCTCGCGCTGTTCGTCATCGGGTGGATTCTACAGTTCGTCGGACACTGGATCGAGGGCAACCAGCCCGCGTTCTTCCGCAATCCCGTCTACCTGATCATCGGGCCGCTGTGGATCGCACGCCGCGCGCTCTCCGCTGTGGGGCTGGCGGCGAAACCCTCCACCCCTTCTAACTCTCCCGCCGCCAAACGCGCGCGCTGAAGATGACGGGGACGACCGCCGACGGATTCGACGGCGCGAAGCGTCTCGCCGAGCGCATCGCGCACGTGCTGGAAGAGGGCGCGGTCGCCGTGCTCGCCACGCTCGTCGAAGCCCCGCCGTCGCCGTACCGCGCGGGCGCAAAACTACTCATCGACAGTTCGGGCGCATTGGCTACGGGCACGATGCTCGACGCCGCGCTCGACCATGCGCTCGCGCGCCGCGCCGCAGCCTTTCTCAACTCGCGCGCCGAAGCACAGACTTTCAAAGTTGAAGAGTTCGCGCCGGAACTCGCGGAGTGGCGCGGGGCGCGCGTTTTGTTCGAGCGCGTCGAGGGCGAGCCGCGCGTCGTCGTGTGCGGCGCGGGGCACGTCGGCGCGTCGCTCGCACGGCTCGCAGAGGCCGTCGGCTATCGCGTCACGCTCATAGACGACCGCGCGGATTTCGTCACACGCGCGCGTTTCCCCGACGCGGACATCGAACTCATCGCGGCTGGAGAAGGCTGGGAGCGCGCCGTACAGGCGGCGGTGGGCAAGGGGCGCGGCGTCTACGTCGCCGTCGTCACGCGCGGGCACAACGAGGATGAGGAGTGCATGCGCGCCGTCCTTGCCGCGCGGCCGGATTACGTGGGGATGATCGGCAGCCGGCGGCGCACGAACATCGTGCTGGAACGCCTGCGCGAAATTGGCGTGGCGGATGAAATTTTGAGAGAGGTGCGCGCGCCCATCGGCCTGGACATCGGCGCGGTGTCGCCGGAAGAGGTTGCGCTCGCCGTGCTGGCGGAGATCGTCGCGGCGCGTCGCGGCGGCACGGGCGCGCCGCTCTCCGCGTGGCGTCGCGTGTAAAAAGGTCGGAGACGTTTCGTTGACGTATGAAGGGTTGAGAGTCATCAGTCTCCGCCGGGCACGTCTATGTCGAAAACTTTCAGAAGGAAACTCGCCATTGCGTTCGGCCTCGTCGGGCTGTTGATTCTGGCGCTCGGCCTGTGGGCGTTCTGGCTCGAACCGGCGCGCCTCTCGGTGCGGGCGGTCTCGCTGCAAGTCCCGCGCTGGCATCCCGAACATCACAGCCTGCGCATTGCCGTGCTCACGGATTTGCACGTCGGCGCGCCGCACATGAAGTTGGATAAGTTGCGCGAGATAGTCGAGCGCACGAACCGTGAGCAACCCGATCTGGTGCTCGTGCTCGGCGACCTTGTGATTGACGATGTGATGGGCGGGACGTTCATCGAACCGGAACCGATTGCCGTCGAGTTGGGGAAGCTGCGCGCGCCGCTCGGCACGATTGCGGTGCTCGGAAATCACGATTGGTGGAACGACGGCGAGCGCATCACGCAGACTCTCAGGCAGGCCGGATTGACGGTGCTGGAAAATGAAGCGAGGCGCATCGAGCACGCCGGCAAGTCGTTCTGGATCGCGGGCGTCGCGGACTTGTGGACGCGCAAGCCGGACATCGCGCGGAGCCTCTTCGGAGTGAACGGCGACGATCCCGTCATACTGATCACGCACAACCCGGACATCTTCCCCGACGTGCCGCCCCGCGTCAGCCTGACGCTTGCCGGGCACACGCACGGCGGGCAGGTCAATCTCCCCTTGATCGGCAGACCCATCGTTCCGTCGAACTTCGGACAGCGTTATGCGTCCGGTCACGTCGTCGAAGACGGGCGACACCTGTTCGTCAGCGACGGCACGGGGACGAGCATCATCCCCGTGCGTTTTCGCGTGCCGCCCGCGATAGTCATCCTGACGTTGCGGACGTGAAATTAGTCTCGGCCGCTCGCTCCGTCGCCGCCTGCTCGCGCGTCGTCAACCTCGCTTCCAGACGCTTTCGTTTCTTCCCCATGATCAGTCCGTGAATGGTCATCACCGGGCCGATCAGCATGTAGATGAAACCCGACAGCGCGACAGACCAGCGGTTGCCCGCGCTGGCGAGGCCAATCGAGAGCAAGCCGATGCCCATGTGCAGTATGTTCTCGTCCAACTCCGTGCGCGTGTCCAGCACTTCGAGCGGGTTTAACTCCAACTCGGCGCGCTTGGTGTGGGCGCGCCAGTAGAGCAGCGCGAAGACGCCGAAGACGGCCACGTAGCCGGCGCTGAAGATCATCATCAGCTTCCCCATCTGGTGGCCTTCGACGGCCGCCACCAATTCGCCCGTCGGCAGCCGCACGCGCGTGTCCACGCCGAGCACCACCTTCACGAGCAGCGTCCAGACGAACTTCAAGGGATAGACATAGAACAACACCACGAAGAGCAGCGCGGCGTTGAGGACAACCGTCAGCGCATCGCTCAGGCCGTAGCGACGGAAGAACTTGTACTGCTGATACCAGACGAGGACGAGCATCGCGAAGGAGATGGCGAAGGCGACGAAGCCGCGCATCATCTCCATCAGCGCGTCGAATGTGCGCGGCACTTCGAGCGAGACGACGAGCAGTGTGATGGCGAAGCCGAACACCGCATCGCTGAGCGCCTCGATGCGCGACACCTCGCGCCCGCGCAGGCGAAACTTGCGGCTTACGCCGATCTCGCGCTCGATCAACTTTTCGCGAATCATTCGTGTGCGTCCCTTCCGCGAGGTCGATTCATCAGCCGAATGTCTGTCGGAGAATGCTCACCGCGATGGCGCCAGGAGCCGAGCCGCGCAAGGAAGCGCGGAGAGTTGCATGCCTTGCCTCCGCGCTTCCTTGCGCGCCCACGCGGTTGAAGTGCTGTGGTTAACTATTTCTTCTTCACGTCGAGATATTTCTTCGGCAGCGGGTTCTCGGCGTCCTCGGCCTGCCAGAAGATCGTCACGACCCACCAGCGCTTGCCGTCGTTCATGAGTTGAATGCTGTTGATGCCGCGCACGAAGGGCTTCGGGTCGGCGGTGTCGTGGCGTCCTTCATAGACGCTGAAGACCTGCGCGATGTTGCCGAACGTTTCGACGTGGTTGGCGATTGACCGCTCGAAGAATCCCTGCTCCTCCATGAACTTGCCCGACGAGGCGATGAACTCTTCGGGTGTCAGGACGCGCGTGGCGAAATCCCCACGCGGGCGTTTGAAGGTCGGGATCAGCCGCGCGCCGGGCACGAAGAGCGAGCGAAAGCGATCCCAGTTGCGCGTCTTGCCCTTCGCGCCGGAGATCGATTCGTAGATGGCGGCGAGGATGGCGTCGAGCGATTCAACATCCTCACGGGCGGCGGGCACGATGTTGAGTGCAGGAGTCATAGGCTGGGTGGCGGCCGGCGCGGGCTGTTGCGTCGTCGCGGGAGTTGATGGCGAAGGGGAAGTTGATTGGGCGTGCGCCCTTGAAGCCGCCGCGTGGCAGGCGATGGAAAGCAAACAGACGCTCACGGCGAACGGGACGGCGGAGCGCGCTGGCAGAAGTGTCATAAAATTCTCCTGAAGATCGTAGATGAAAGCTGTAACTACGGACGCGGATGCGCGCCCGCCCGCGATTAGAACACGACCCGACGCCCGGCCGCAAAACTTCTTATACGGCGCGGCGACGGCGAAAAGTTGCGAAATTTCGCGGCGGAGGTTTGAGTCAAACGGTCGCCGGATGGTATCAAGTTAGATCATGCCCGCACTGGTTCAGCCAGACGCGCCGCCGGCAACTCGTTCGAGCGAGATGTTTCGCGCGCTCACGCACCGCAACTTCCGTCTGTTCTGGGCGGGCGCATTCCTGTCAAACATAGGCACGTGGATGCAGACGGTGGCGCAGGGCTGGCTCGTCCTGCAACTCACGGACTCGGCCTTCTGGCTCGGCGTGGACGGCTTCGCGGCCACTTCGCCCGGCCTCGTCCTGACGCTCCTCGGCGGCGTCTACGCCGACCGCATCGACCGCAAGCGACTGCTCATCTTCACGCAGGCGGGCGCGGGGCTGACCGCGCTCATGCTCGCGTTCCTGATCGCCACCGGCATCGTCAGCGATGCGGGGCACGTCTGGATTATTCTCGTGGCCTCGTTCATCACGGGCTGCTGCTTCTCGCTTGCGTCGCCTTCCTATCAGGCGATCACGATTGACCTCGTCGGGCGCGAAGACTTGTCGAACGCCATCGCGCTCAACTCGACGCAGTTTCAACTCTCGCGTGTCGTCGGCCCGGCGCTCGCCGGGGTCGGCTTCCAACTCTTCGGGCTGGCGGGCTGCTTCTTCGTCAACGGCCTCTCGTTCGTCGCGATCATCATCGCGCTCTCGCTGGTGCGGATCGAATCGCCGCACGGGACGACCGTTGCCGCGCGTGCAAACGGCGGCGAGCGGCAGACGATGTGGCGCGATCTGATGAACGGCTTCCGCTACGTGTGGAGCCGTCCGCGCGTCTTCCTGCTGCTGTTGATCTCTGCGGTGGCGAGTTTGTTCGGCGCGCCCTACATGACGCTGATGCCTCTGTTTACGCGCGACGTGCTCGGCCTCGGCGAGACCGGCCTCTCCCTGATGATGGGCGTGGCGGGCGCGGGTTCGTTTCTCGCCGCGCTGATGCTCACGTTTCTCGGCAACGTGCGCGGCAAAGGCCGTTATGTGCTCGGCGGTTCGGCGGCCTTCGGCCTGTGCCTCGTCGGGTTCTCGCTCTCGCGCAACATCACTCTGTCGCTCGTGATGCTGTTCGGCCTCGGCTTCTCCATCGTCTGCTCCATCGCCGTCATGAACATGCTGCTGCAAAAGCTCGTGACCGACGAGATGCGCGGGCGCGTGATGAGCATGTTCATGCTCTCATTCATCGGCGCGTGGCCGATTGGCAGTTTCGCCGCAGGGGTGGCCGCCCGCCGCTTCGGCGCGCCTCACACGCTCGCCGCCGGGGGCATCCTGATCGTCCTCTTCAACCTCTACGTCGCCATTCGCAGCCCACGCCTGCGCGCCCTCGACTGACAACCAAAGACGTGAATCGTGAATCGTACAAGAGCCGTAAATCGTGAATCCTAAATCGTAAATAGATTAAGGCAGGTTTTTTCTATTCACGATTTACGATTCACGATTTACGATTTACCTTCTTCCGCAAGAAACCCTCGCACGGCCGTTCTAGTAGTATGAGCGGCGGCCTCATGCCCGCCCGTCAAATTGAATTTTCGAGGAGACCCCTTTATGCGTTGCCGACAAATTGCCGCCTGCCTCTGCTTCAACTTCCTGATTTTCTTCGCTTTTTCTGCCGGTTTGACCTACGCGCAGGGCATCATCGTGCCGCGCCCTTGCGAGACATGCCCGCGCCCGCCGCGGCCGGCGCAGTTGCCGCCCGCGCTGCCCGTCAAGTCAATCAAACTCGACACGAAGATCAACGCGCAGGTGGCGACCACGCACGTCGAACAAGTCTTTCGCAACGACTCGGACGCGACGCTCGAAGGCACCTATTTTTTCCCCATCCCGGAGACGGCCTCCGTCTCCGAGTTCGCCATCTGGGACGGCGACCGCCGCCTCGTCGGCGAAGTGCGCTCGCGCGAAGAGGCGCGGCGCATCTATGACGAGATCGTGCGCAAGCAACGCGACCCCGGTTTGCTCGAATACGCCGGGAAGGATTTGTTTCAGGCCAGCATCTTTCCCATCCCGCCGCGCTCGGACAAGAAGTTGGAGTTGACCTACACGCAGGTTTTGCGCGCACAGTCGGGCACGGTCTCCTATCGCTACCCGCTCGGCACGAACCACAACCTCGCCGCCATCGGCCGTGTGTCGGGCGCGCTCGAAATCGAGGGCAACAAGCCTCTGCGCAACATCTATTCGCCGAGCCACGCCGTTGACGTGCGCCCTTCGCAGGGCGGGCAGCGCGCGCGCGTCTCCTTCGAGACGGCGACGGCCGGGCGCGAGCCGCAGGACTTCCAACTCTTCTACACGCTGTCGAGCGAAGACTTCGGGCTGTCGCTGCTGACGCACCGCGAGCCGGGCAAGGACGGTTATTTCCTCCTCATGATTTCGCCGAAAGACAACTGGGCGGAGAGCGAGTACACGGCCAAAGACATCGTTTTCGTGATCGACACTTCCGGCTCGATGGCCGAGGAAGGGAAGATGGAGAAGGCGCGCGCCGCGATGCTCTTTGGCGTGAAGACCTTGCGCCCGGACGACCGCTTCAACGTCATCTCGTTCGCGGGCGAGGAGCATTTGATGGAGGGCAGTCTCATTCAGGCGGACGAGCGCGGGCGCGCGCGCGGCATAGAGTTCGTACAGAAGTTGCGGCCGACGGGCGGCACAAACATCAACGGCGCGCTCGAAGCCGCCCTCAAACAATTCGACACGAGCGACCGTCCCAAGCTGCTCGTCTTCATGACGGACGGCCTGCCGACCGTCGGCGTGACGAACGCGCAGAACATCGTCGATAACGCGCGCGCCGCGCGCGCCGGGAACACACGCCTGTTCACCTTCGGCGTCGGCTACGACGTGAACACGGCGCTCCTGGACAGACTCGCGAGCGAGAACGGCGGCGCGGCCGATTACGTCGAGCCGAAAGAGGATTTGGAGTTGAAGGTCTCGAACTTCTTCGCCAAAGTCAGTTATCCGGTGCTGACCGATCTCGCGCTCGACATGGGCGGCGTGGAAACCGATCTTATCTACCCGCGGGCGTTGCCCGATCTCTTTCGCGGCGCCCAGGTGGCATTGATCGGCCGCTATCGCAACGCGGGCGATCTGCGCGACGTGCGCCTGCGCCTGTCGGGGCGAAGCAATCGGGAGCGGCGCAGTTTCGCCTACGAGAATTTGCGCTTCCCCTCGAACTCGGATGAGAACGATTTCCTGCCGCGCCTGTGGGCGACGCGGCGCGTCGGCTGGCTGATGGAACAGATTCGCTCGAACGGCGAGGCGCGCGAGTTGCGCGACGAAGTGGTTGACCTCGGCACGCGCTACGGCATCGTGACCCCTTACACCTCTTATCTCGCGCTTGAACCGGGCGCGGTGAACGAGACGGTCACGGTCACGGGCAACGCGGATCGAAATTCAGGCTTCGTGCTTGACGGTGCGTCAAAGAGTAGAACCAACAGAGTGCGGCCGAACGCACGCCAGCAGCGGTCTGCCGGCACGGGCGGAGGCAGCGGCGCGGGGAACGCTCCCGTGATGGCCGCGCCCATGCCGACACCCGAGGCGACACCGGCCCCGCCCCCGATGGCGGCGACCGGCGTGGCAGCCGTCAAAGACAGCAAGCGCGCGCGCGAGCAGCAGGAGCAGTTGCGCACAGACGAAGCCGACGCCATCTCCATCGGGGGCGGCATGCGCAAGATCGGCGGCAAGACCTTCTACCTTCGTGAAGAAGTGTGGACGGACGCTGACTTCAAGGCGGACGCGAAACTACCGGAGACGACGCTCGTGTTCGGCAGCGACGCATACTTCGACCTTCTCAAGCGCGAGCGCAAACTGGCCGAATTCTTCGCTCTCGGCGAGCGCGTGATCGTCGTCTACAAAGGACACGTCTACCGCGTCAACGCTGCGAGGAACTAAAGCGGATAGAGAGGAAAGGGGAAGGGGAAAAGGTTAAAGGGGAAACGCGGAAGGAAGTGCCGCTTCTAGGGCTTCCTTCCTTTTCCCTTTCTCCTTTTTCCTTTCCCCTTTCGCCTTGTCTGGCAACCGCCGTTCGTGTAAAACAAAAGCCTCTCACCGAAACATCGAGCAAGGGCTGTCGCTATACTGCAAACTGGGTTCGGAGAAAACTGTCGTATGAATAGCGAGAAAGTCGTCCGTCGCGGTCGTCAAACGGGCGCGGCGTCCGTGTTGGCAGCGTGCTGGCTCGTCGTCGCACTGGCGTTTGCGCCCGCGGGCGCGCAGCAGCGCGGCGAAGGGTGGACGGCCACGCGGCACGGCGCGGCGGGCAAAGATTTAAATACAGTCTATTTCACGGACGGCAAGCGCGGCTGGATGGCGGGCGACGGCGGTCTCGTCTATCGCACCGAAGACAGCGGGCGCACCTGGATCAGGCAGGCCGTCGGCACGAACGAACAGATCAACGACCTCTACTTCCACGACAAAGAGGACGGCTATCTCGTCGCGGGAAGCGCCGTCCACATCACCGCCGACAGCGGGCGCACCTGGCGCGAGGCGCGTCGCTTCAGCCCCGCGGATGTCGGCGGCGGCACGCCGGAACTCTACAGCGTGCGCTTTCCGAGCAAGAAGAAGGGCTGGATCGTCGGCTCCGTCAGCCGCCGCGATGTCGTCACAGACAGCCTCGTGCTGCACACTGACGACGCGGGCGCGACGTGGCGCACACAACTCGTCCCTTCGCGCGACGAGCTGATTCACCTCGACTTCGCCGACGACAAACGCGGCTGGATCGTCGGCGACAAAGGCACGATCCTCGCCACCACTGACGGCGGTTTGAACTGGTCGCGCCAGCGCGCGGGAACGAATGCCACGCTCTTTCACGTGCATTTCGTGGACGACGAACGCGGGTGGGCGGTCGGCGAGCGCGGCACGATCCTGCGCACGATGAACGGCGGCGAGACGTGGACGGCGACGGTTGTGCCGGGATTGGCGCGCACCACATTCCTGAGCATCCAGTTCGCGGGCAAAGAACATGGCTGGATCGTCGGGCGCGGCGGCACGATCCTGCGCTCGGACGATGGCGGGCGCACGTGGCTGCAACAGGAGAGCGGCACGAAGCAGCACCTCTACGCACTCTTCGTCGGCAAAAAAGAGAACTGGGCGGTCGGCGGCGACGGGATGGTCTTGCAGTACGAACGGTAAGAGGAAGGGATGAAGGACGAGGGATGAATGAAATCTTAAAGCGCGGGGAGCGGCGTGGATGAAAGAGGTGCTCGAAGATTTCCGGCGGACGATTGAAACGGCGGCCGTGCGGCTGTATGCGCTCGGCGAGGCCGAAGCGCGAACGCCGCGTGAGGCGGGCGCTTGGACGCCGAAAGAGATCGTCGGACACCTGATCGACTCGGCGGCGAACAATCACGGGCGGTTCGTGCGCGCGCAGTTCACGGATGACCTCGCCTTTCCCGGCTACGAGCAGGAGGAGTGGGTGCGGGTGCAGCGCTACAACGAAGCGTCCTGGCCGCTCTTAGTCGAACTATGGAAGACGTACAACCTGCACCTGCTCCACGTCATGATGTGTGCGCCACAGGAAACTTTGCAGCGGCCGCGCGCACGTCACACGCTCGACAAGATCGCGTGGCAGACGGTTGACGTGAATCAACCGGCGACGCTCGAATATTTGATGACCGATTACGTCGGCCATTTGAAGAGTCATCTACGACAAATCTTCCCTGCCGACGAAGAGGATTGACGGGGAACAGGAATTTAATCGCACGGAAAAGAGAAGGGCGCGGAGGATATATCCTCTGCGCCCTTCTCGTTCACATCTGCTGACTTCTATGTCAAGTCCCTTATTTCTTCGCCTGCAACTCGTTGAGCAATTCCTCTCGGAAGTAGCCGACGGGGATCGTGCCCTGCTTCATGAAGAGGACGTGGAAGTCTTTGGGCGAGAAGCGTTCGCCCGCGATCTGCGCGGCGTCTTTGCGCAGGGCGAAGATTTGATCTTTGCCGAGGCGGTAGGTGATGGCCTGCGTCGGCCACTTGGAATAGCGGAAGATGGCGCGTTCGGCCGAGTCGCAACTGGCGCGCTTGGCCGGTTTCGCGGTCGCCGCAGAGTCGCGGCATGAGCCGGGCTGAAAGTCCACCACCTGCGAGAAGAGATCGACGGCGTCGTCGTAAGACATGCGCCCGGTGTGGATGCCGGTGTCAATGCGTACGCGCAGGTCGCGGTAGAGTTTGCCTTTGAGTTGGTAGAGCCTCTCTTCGGGCGAGTAGAAGCCGTTGGGGAAGCCGGGCTGCGGCTCGGCCATGAGCGCTTCGGAGTAAAGCCCCCAGCCTTCGGCGGCCATCGAATCCTGCCACATCGAGGAAGAGTCTTCGACCGCGCCGGGCGTGAGCCAGCGCGCGGGTGCGATGCGGTCGCGGTGCTGTGTCATCACCTTGTAGTGCCAGTCGTGGCCGGGGAAGCCTTCGTGCGCGGCGAGGTCTGCGAGCGAGGCGCGGTTGTTCTCCTTGAGCACGGCCTCGTCGTTCGAGCCGGAGGTGGTGACGTAGAAGCGGCCGACGCCGCTCGTCTTAAAGGGCGGCGCGGGGTAATAGGCCGCGCCGTCAATCGAAGCGCGAAGGGGCGGCGGCGTCTCGACCACTTCCAGCTTGTAATCGGTGGGCACGTCGAAGACGCCCGACTTGCGCCCGTACTCGACGAGGCGGAACGCGGCCTCTTCGTACCACTTGACCATCTCCGCATCTGACTTCGGATAATCCTTGCCGAGTTCGTCGAAGACGGCGAGCACGGCCGTATGATCGTCTGCGGGCAGTTCCATCGTCTTCCGCTTGCCGATCTCGCGCGCGAGCGTGACCATCTCAGCCTGCGTGGCGTTGACAATTGCCATTGATTCATCGAAGAGCTTCCCGGCCGTCGCATCCGGCATGCGCAGGTTGTTCTTGAGCGCCCAGTTGTACTCGTCCTCGCTCATGGCGAAACGGTCTTGGCGAAACTGCGACTTGATGTTGGCCGCGCTCGGCTTGCTCGCATCGTCGAAGAAATTCTGCGCGATGTAATCACGCAGGGCGCGATAGCCGCCCGCCGCGCCCTTCGCCGCTTCATTCAATTGTTTCAACTGTTCGTCGCGTCCCGCGCCCGCGGCGATGCGCTCGGCGGCAAGGCCGGGCAGCGTTTTCTCAAAATACTCTGCGGTCTTTTCCGCCGTCGTGATGCCGTTGCGCAGGAGCATACGGTGGTCGGGCGTGTTGCCCGCCTTCACTCCGGCGGCGATTTGTTCCTGCGCCACCTGAAAATATCTGGGCACGGCTTGCAGGCGTTTGACGACGAGCGTCCACTCTTCGGGTGTGCCGTAAGTCTTCTCGCCCGTCTGCGTCATGCCTTGCAGTTGCCAGTCGATGGCGCGGAAGGGTTCGTCCGTGTAGGTGTCGAGCGCGCGCTGCTGATACTTGCGCGTCCCATGCTGGCGGAGCAGGAAACGGATTTGCGCGAGCGCGACTTCGCGGTCAATGCGCAAGGTGGCGGAGAGCGTGTCGGGGGCGAGCGTGTCGAGCGATTTTTGCGTGTCGGTGAGCCAGCGGTCTTCCGCTTCGATGGCGGCGGCCGAGTGATCGCGCAGTTGGCCGTCCACTTCGCGCAAGGCCGGGTCGAGTCCCGCGCCGCCGAGATAGGTGTTGACCGTGGGATTGCGGCGCAGAAATTCGCGCACGTAGGCGTCGTGAATCCGCTTGAAGTTCTGGTCGCCGCTTCCGCCGCCGGCCGCCTGCGGCTGGTTCGTGTTCTGCTGCGGCGGCTGTTGGACACAGGCGGAAGTTAAGGCGAGCGCGGCGATGAGTAATAAAAGTTTTCGCATTTTTCGTCTCCAAGTGAAACGGCTGAAGGCAGTCAAACCGGGTCGGGGGCGGGGCTGAAAAACCGTGGGCAACCTGCCCGCCGCGCCCGCGCATCAGAATTGGCGAGCATAGCAATGACCCAATGAGTCGCCGGGGGCGATTCGCAAAGTTGGGCAATTCTCCTGTGGTTTCCGCCCGGTGTGAGAGCACACACCGGGCGGTTTTTTGTGTTTGGCTGTGAGCTATTAGCTGTTATCTTAAAACTTGCCTCGTCTCTCGCTTAAGGCGGCGCGACTCGATTCTAACGAGCACGAAAAAGCTAATAGCTAACAGCTCACAGCTATCCAATCTTTCGCCCCGTGAACATGAGCGGGGGCACGATGGGCATGTTGGTGCGAATCGTGCCGCTCAGGTTGTCGCCTTCGCGGCGGCCTTCGATGTTGGCTTGAATGGACATGCCCTGAATCTTGAGCGCGATGGCAGCGTTAAAGATGTCTTCGTTAACTGTCAGGGTGTCGA
>DASVPS010000098.1:0-9948 GCA_036389555.1 Pyrinomonadaceae bacterium | reverse complement strand
GTTGAAACTTCACGGACGACCTGCCGCAGTTGAGTACCAGTACGTTCATAATAAATAGCCGTGAATCGTGAATCGTCAAAAGCCGTGAATCGTGAATCGTAAATCGTGAATAGAAGAAGACGGATTTTCTCTATTCACGATTTACGATTCACGATTTACCTTCCTATTGTACTTTCGGTTGCCGGTTGTCGATCATCAGCTTGGCGATGGTTTGCAGTTGCATGTTGGACGTACCCTCGTAGATCGCGCCGATCTTGGAGTCACGCCAGAATTTTTCGACCGGGTAGTCTTTGACGAAGCCGTAGCCGCCGTAGAGTTCGATGGCCTTCGAGGCGATTGTTTCGGCGGCGCGCGAAGAGTAGAGTTTCGCCATCGCGGCCTCTTTGACGAAGGGGAGGCCGGCGTCTTTCAGGCGCGCGGCGTTGTAGACGAGGAGACGCGCGGCTTCGAGTTCGGTGGCGAGTTCGGCGAGTTGGAATTGCACGCCCTGAAACTGGTTGATGGCGCGGCCGAACTGCTGCCGCTCCGACGTGTAGGCGAGCGCGGCTTCGAGCGCGCCGCGGGCAAGGCCGATCATCTGCGCGCCGATGCCGATGCGCCCTTCGTTCAGCGTCTCGATGGAGACTTTGTAGCCCTTGCCGAACTCGCCGAGCAGGTTCTCTTTCGGCACGCGGCAGTTGTCAAAGATGATCTCTGTGGTCGAAGAGGCGCGGATGCCGAGTTTGTTCTCCTTCTTGCCGACGCTGATCCCTTCAAAATTCTTCTCGACGATGAAGGCGGTCACGCCGCGATAGCCTTCTTCGGGTTTGGCGTTGGCGAAGACGACGAATATCTCCGCCTCGACGCCGTTCGTGATCCAGAGCTTCTGGCCGTTCAGTAAATAATGGTCGCCGCCGTCCACGGCTTTGGTCTGCATGGCGAAGGCGTCGGAACCGGAACTGGCTTCGCTCAGGCAGTACGCCCCGATCTTATTCTCGGCGAGTTGCGGCAGGTACTTACGCTTCTGTTCGGGGTTGCCCCAGCGGATGATGGCGTTGTTGACGAGCGTGTTCTGCACGTCCATCAGGACGCCGACCGAAGGGTCTACGCGCGAGAGTTCTTCGACGCCGATAATGGCCGAGAAGAACGACGCGCCCGCGCCGCCATACTCTTCGGGCGTCTCGATGCTCATCAGGCCGAGGTCGAAGAGGTGCTTGATGACGACCGCGTCCATTTTGGCGTGTTCGTCCATCTCTTCGCGGCGGGGTTTGATCTCGCCCTCGGCGAACTCGCGCACGCTGGCGCGAAACATGTTTTCGTCTTCAGAATAGACGGTTAAAGGCGAGCCGCTCAAAAGTTCGGATGCTGCTTTGCTCATCGTTCTCCACAGACCTTCCCCGGTTAAGATTCAAATTTTATGGCTGACAATTGTAACCGTAAGCATCGCCGATCAATAAGCCTCCGGTCAACCTGTGAAAGCAGTAAATCGTGAATCGTAAATCGTGAATAGAGAAAGAATAGAGCGGTTTTCATCTATTCACGATTTACGATTCACGATTTACCCTCTTTTGCTTCTTTCGCCTGTCGCATTATTACGACAGCGGAAGGATGAGTTGTACGGGTGCGGCGGGCGGCGGCCGTGGGTTTCAGACGCGCGTGGCTTTCGGGCGAGGGGTGGCGCGAGAGTTGCTGTGTGCAGGAAGCGTCGAGGCGTGAGGCGTACGGCGCGCGCGCGGATAGCGGTTGAGACTGGCGGCGCAATAACGTATCTTGCTAAGTCCACACGGACTACACGGACGGCGACCCTCGCGTTGAGAGGCAACTTACTTTCAAGGGAACAAGCGGATGACTGAGAGCGAGCAGGAAGGACGGCGGGGCGCGTCCGGCAGGGTGGCGGGGATCATCTTCGCCGCGGGCGGCCTGCTGCTCTTCGCCTACTACGTGTGGAAGGCCGGGCCGCAGGGCATCTGGCAGAACATCACGCAACTGGGCGCGGGCTTCGTCGTCGTGTTGCTCATCTCGGCCGTGCGCCCGCTCGTGCGCGCTGTGGCGTGGACGCGCTGCTTCGAGGGCGGCGTGCGTCTTAGGGTGCGCGATGCGCTCAAGGCTTATCTTGCGGGCGACGCGCTCGGCAGCCTGACGCCGCTCGGCATGGTGGTGAGCGAACCGGCGAAGGCCGCCTTCGTGCGCGACCGCGTGCCCGTCGTCGCGAGCATCTCCGCGCTCGCCGTCGAGAACCTCTTCTACATGTTGTCGGTCGCGCTCTTTATCTTCGCGGGCACGGCGGCACTGCTCCTGAGTTTCCCGCTCAACTCCAAACTGCGTTTCGCGAGTTACGCAACGCTCGTCGTCGTCGTCGTTGTCGTCTCCGCCGGCTACCTCGTGGTGCGGCGGCAGTGGCGATTTTTGAGCGGCGCGCTCGCGGCGCTGGAACGGCGGGGCATCGCGCGCCGTTTCGTCGCGGGGCGTGGCGAGCGCGTGCGCGCCGTCGAAGCGCGCATCTACGGGTTTTACGAAAACAATCGCGCGCGCTTCATCCCCATCCTCGCGCTCGAAGGGTGCTTCCATCTCGCGGGCGTGGCCGAAGTTTACGCCACGCTCTACTTCATCCTCGACCAACCGCCCCCCTTCGCCGAACTCGCGCTCGCCGCCTTCGTCTTGGAATCCGTCAACCGCGTCATCAACGTAATTTTCAAGTTCGTGCCGATGCGCGTAGGGATCGACGAAGCGGGCACGGGGCTGTTCACCAAAGTCTTAAAATTCGGGACGACCGTCGGCGTTACGCTCGCCATCATACGCAAGGCGCGCGTCATCTTCTGGACGGCCGTCGGCGTCGCCGTGCTCGTCAGGCGCGGGCTGTCCGTGCGCAGCATGGCGCGTGAGGCGCGTGAGGCCGCCGCCATTGCCGCGACGCAAACCAGGGAGCAGCCTCCGACGGCGGCGACATCCACGACGGGCGATGGCAACAGCAGCAGCAACGGCAGCGTAGATGTGGTCAACGAAGAAGAACTGATCGTGCCCCGTTGAGGGGTTTCGCGGTCGGAGTTTTACTTGGAACGATCTCTCGAATTAGCTCCCGAAGAGACTGCGGACGCGAACCCTGCGCCCGGCGCGGCGGTGCCTGAGTCGCGGGGCGAGCGCGCGCCGACTTTTGATCGCGGCGTCGCGCTCATCCTCGTCCTGCTCGTGCTGCTCGGCTTCGCCCTGCGCGCGCACGGCATCTCGGAACCCGGTTTCGCCGAAGACGAGATCAACAAACTCGAAGCCGCGCGCGCCTACGGGGGCGGCGACATTACGCCGAACGCCGAGCACCCGATGCTGATGAAGACGCTCATCTTCATCTCGCTCCAGCTAGCGCAGAGGTGGAACGGGCGCGGCTCTCCCGGCGACACTCTACAAATGCTCGACATCAGCGAAGAGGCGGCGGTGCGTTTCCCCAACGTCCTCTTCGGCGCGCTCACGCTTATTCCGCTCTACCTGCTCACGGCCGCCTTCTTCGGCAAGCGCACCGGACTCCTCAGCGCGCTGCTCTGGTCGTTCGGCGTCAACGCCATCACCTACAACCGCATCGCCAAAGAAGACACGCTCCTGGTCTTCTTCATGCTCTTCGCCTTCTACTTTTACCTGCGCGCCAAGCAGTCGAGCGGGTTTGAGCCGCGCGCCAAGCGGAAGTTTTATCTCAGCAGCGCCGTCTCGTTCGGGCTGATGTTCGCCTCGAAATACTTCCCCCACTACTTCGGCCTGAACATGCTCTACCATCACCTCGTCGCGCAACGTGAACGCGCGCCCGGCGAGCCGCGCGGCCGCACGCCCGCTATCTTTTACCCGCTCGTGCTCATCACGTTCCTCGTCGCCAACCCCGCTGTCCTGCTGCCGCAGACGTGGCACTATCTGACCGCTTATTCGAGCGAGGGACTGCTCACGCATCACGGCTATTTGATGGGCGAGACGCTCTACCCCAATCAGATGTCGAGCACGCCCTTCGGCACGCCCGTCTATTTCTATTTGCTGTTTCTCGCCATCAAGACGCCGCTTTCGCTGCTCGTCGCGCTCGTCGCCGGGCTGGTCGTTTGTGTCCGGCGCTGGCGGCGGCCGGGCGAGGCGTTTCTCCTGTTGATGTTCGTCCTCTGGATCGTGCCTTACTCGCTGGCGGGCGCGAAGTGGCTGCGCTACGCGCACTCGCTCTTGCCCATCGTCTATATGCTGGCGGCGGTCGGCATCATGTGGCTGCTCCGGCTCGGCGCAACGCGGATCGAGGGGGGCGGACGTTTCTCGCCGCTGCGGATCGTGCGCGCCATAGTCTTCCTCTGTTTCGTCGCGCTGCCCGCATGGCTCGCCTACGAAGCCGCGCCGCATTACGCGACCTACACGAACGCTTTAGGCTTTGGGCGCGCGGGCTACTACTTCCCGCACGACGAGTTTTACGACGACGGGCTGCGCGAGGCGATCAAGTACGTCGCCGAACGCGCGCCTGAGCATGCGGCCATCGTCCATGAGACGCCCGGCGTCGCACGCTACTACCTGCAAAAGTTCAAACGCGCAGACCTCAATTCGCGTGTGCTCTCAGACCCGGCCTTTCATGTGGACAGCGCGCCGCGCCCCACCTACATTATCCTGCAACGCGGCCGCACCTATTTCGAGAACCGCGATAAGATGAACGAGGCGCGCGCGCGCGGCCGGAAAGTTTACGAAGGATTCGTCGCCGGCCTGAGCGCGGTCGAAGTGTACGAGTTAAATTGAAGGTTAATTTCTTCTTTGCGTCTTTGCGCCTTTGCGAGAAATTATTCTCACGCAAAGGCGCAAAGACGCAAAGGAAAACTAAAGCGAGATGAAGAAACTTTTAGCCGCAGGGAAACCGTCGCGATGTCTCTTGCTGTTGCTTGCGCTGCTGTGCGTACACAGTGCCGCGCCGGCACAGCCAGACAAGGCGAAGGCGCAGCAGCGTGCGTGGATCACGATCCTGTCAACGACGGACTTGCACGGCAACATACTGCCCGTTGACTACTACACAAACAAACCGGACGCACGGGGCTTGGCGAAAGTGGCGACGCTCATACGGCAGGCGCGCGCGGAGAATCCTGCGGGCACGCTCCTACTCGATTCGGGCGACACGATTCAGGGCACGCCGCTCGAATATTTTCACAACAAGAAGAACAACGCGCCGCCCGACCCGATGATGCTCGCGATGAACGCGCTCAAGTTCGACGCGCTCGCCGTCGGCAATCATGAGTACAACTTCGGCCTCGGCGTGCTTGAGAAGGCGCGGCGCGAGGCGAGCTTTCCGTGGCTCTCGGCCAACACTTACCGCCGGGGCACGAACGAAACTTACTACCAGCCTTACATCGTCAAGGAATTGAACGGCGTGCGCGTCGGCCTCGTCGGTCTGACGACGCCGGGCGTGCCCTTCTGGGAGAACCGGGAGAATTTCGCGGGGCTTGAGTTTCGCGAACCCGTGGCGGAGGCGCACAAGTGGGTCGGCGTGCTGCGCGCGAAAGAGCGCGTCGATCTGGTCGTCGTCGCGATGCACATGGGACTCGAAGAAGACTTGCGTTCGGGCGAACTGAGTCCCGGTCAGGTATCTAATGAGAACGTCGCCGCGCGGCTCGCGCGTGAAGTGCCCGGCGTCGATCTGATCCTGATGGGACACACGCATCGCGAAGTGCCCTCGCTGATGATCAGTAACGTCCTGCTCACGCAGGCGAATTTCTGGGGGCGTCATCTGGCGCGCGCCGACGTGTATCTGGAACGGAGCAAGGGCGGGCGCTGGCGCGTCGCGGCAAAGGCGGCGCGCACCATCGCGGTCGGCGAGCGGACGGAGACGGACGCGGAGGTCGCGCGGCTCGTAGAGCCTTACGACCGCGAGACGCAAAGCTGGCTCGCGCGCGTCATAGGCGAATCGGCGGCCGAGTTAACCGCCGAAGACGCGCGGTTTCGCGATACGGCCATACTCGATTTGATCCAGCGCGTGCAGTTGGAGACGGGCAAGGCCGACGTGTCGTTGGTGGCGAGTTTCAACCCGCAGGCGCGCCTGCCGCGCGGCGCGGTGACGGTGCGCGACATCGCGGGACTTTACATTTACGAGAACACGCTCGTCGTCCTCGAAGTGACGGGGCAGGGGTTGAAGGACGCGCTCGAACACTCTGCGAGGTATTTTCGCGCCTACGAGACGGGGCGCACGCCCGCCGAACTCGTGGACGAAAAAATCCCCGCCTACAATTTCGACATCGCCGAGGGCGTCACCTACGATCTCGACGTGACGAAGCCTTACGGCTCGCGTATTCGTAACCTGCGCTTTCGCGGGCAGCCGCTCGACCCGGCACAGAAACTCAAACTCGCGACGAACAACTACCGCGTCAACGGCGGCGGCGGTTACACGATGTTCCGTGGCGCGCCCGAAGTTTATCGTTCGAGCGTGGAGATTCGCGAATTGATCATTGATTGGGTGGAGCGAAACAAACGCATCCCCGCCGAGCCGACGAACAACTGGCGTCTATTGACCAACTGAGAGACGCGGTGCTTGCATCACAGAGCGTATGAAAACTTTCAATGCCTCCGCCGCACTCGTCGCCTTGAGCCTCGCGCTCGCGTTCGGCGTGGTGCGGACTCCCGCGAAGATAGCGTGCGAACATCCGATGTCAACTGAAGCGCACACAAATGCGGAGACGCAGCCGGGCGAGACGGCGGCGACAGAGAGCGCGCCGACGCCGGAAGCCGCGCCGCAGTCGCCGCTCAAACTGCCGCTCGTCAACCCGCGGATCGTCGTCTCGAAAAGTAAGCGTCAACTGTTACTGTACGCGGATGGGGCGCTCGTGCGGACGTACCGGATCGCGCTCGGCGCAAACCCGTCTGACGATAAAGTCCGGCAGGGCGACCGCGCGACGCCGGAGGGCGACTTCTACATCTGCGTCAAAAACGCGCGCAGCAATTTTTACCTCTCGCTCGGACTCAGCTACCCGAACGAAGAGGACGCCGAGCGCGGCCTGCGCGACAAACTCATCACGCGCGCCGAACGCGACCGGATCGTCCGCGCGATACGAAATAAGCAGCGCCCGCCCTGGGACACCGCGCTCGGCGGCGAGATTTTCATCCACGGCGGCGGGACGGACGGAGACTGGACGTGGGGCTGCGTCGGGCTTGCCAACCCGGACATCAAGGAACTCTTCGACGCCCTGCCGCTGGGCACGCGCGTGCGCATCGAGCGTTAGAGACCTATGTCTCGCAACCGGAGCATCAGGGCTTTAGTCTTTGTCGAGCGACTTAGTTATGTGTTCACTGACTCCCGGCGACTGAACCACTTCGCCTGTATTCGTGCGCCACGTTCCGAAGCCGGAGACCGGAATGCTTTGTGCCGGAGGCAACGCATAATTCGTTGATGGGGCGTCCATTTGAGCGACTTCGGGTTCGCTTTCCGCAAGCCTCGCGCCCGTCTGGAAGAGGCGTGCATACAGCACGCGCGCCAGACCAAACATGAAGATGGTAAACAAAATCGCCTGCGAGATTTTCTCGAAAGGCGTGTCGCTCGGTGAACTTTCTACGAGACGGTCACTGGCGGGAAATAATGCGGCGAGCAGAATGTATGCCGGTATTAAGATGACACTCAGGAGTATTAACGACACTCCCTGACGCACGCCTTTTTGTCGTGGCGAGAGTTTATCTTCAACTGCTTTGGACTCGCCCACCTTCGTCTGACCGTAAGCCAAAACCATTTCCTTCAAATTATTCAAAGGCAAGCCGCAGCGCGAACAAAACTGTACTTCATCAGAGACCTGAGGCTGAGAACATTTTGGGCAATACATCTATAGAACCTCGCAAAATGGATTTTCTACTCACCTGACGCTCAGGACTACGAACCAAAAATGGATCGTGTTGACCGTATTTCCCGATAAGAGAATATTACGGCGCTTGAGGCTTCTCAGGCGCGGCCGCTTCATCCTGATGGAAGGTTGAGCGTTCTTTCCAACGCCCGTACAGGTAGAGCGAGAGGCCGAGCCAGAGCGCGCCGAGGAAATATGCGCCGATGGTGTCGCTCGGCCAGTGTGCGCCGAGGTAGACGCGCGAGACGCCGACGAGCGCGATCATCAGAGACGTGAGCGTGAGCGCGAGGCGACGCGCGAGCGAGCGTTTCGGCAGGAGCGCGTAGGCGACGAAGAAGAGGAAGCCGAAGTAGCAGACGTAGAAGGTGACGTGTCCCGAAGGGAAGCTCTGCCCGCCGTGCAGGCGGAAGACGTTCACATCGGGCGCGGCCGGGCGCGGGCGCGCGATGAGCATTTTGATGGTGCGGTTAAGTAGGCCGCTGCCCGCCGTGCTGAACAAGAGCGCATAGGCTTCGGTGCGACGGCGCGCGGCGAGGAAGACGAGGAAGGTGGCGGCGGCAATCGCATAGGGGGTGACGGTGTTGCCGATGGAGGAGACGAAGTACATCAGCGCGTCGAGCGGGGGCGTGCTGAAACTCTGAATCCACTGCGCGACTGCCCTGTCCCATGCGAAGTAGGCGTTGGCGCGCGCGAAGAAGGCGAGGACGGCGAAGGCGAGGAGCATGATGCTGTAACGCACCTGCGCGCGCCACAGACGCCACGCGGCGATGCGGCGCAGCAGCCTTCGCCGCGCACTCTCCGCAGGTAGTTGCTCGCTTCGGTCTTCTTCCATATTTCGCTCTTCCGGTTAGCGTCTGTGACTTGTCTGTAGAGTTGTCTGAGCCTGTTTTATAATACCCTTTAGGCCGCGCGGCAAACGAACCGGCGAGCAATCGCCGGGCGGGCGACGAGCATCTAACTTTTACACGACGCGGACGCAACCCGGAAAGGACGTTGGCTTTGCTCAGAGTCGAATACAAAGAGGGGCTATACCTGCCCGATCTCGATCTGTGGCTCGATGCCGACGGCGCGCGCGAGCATTGCGTCATCTCGCACGCGCACTCGGATCACATCGCCGAACATCGTTCGATTGTGGCGACGCCGGAGACGGCGCGCATCTTCCGCCACCGGCGCGGCGAGGCTCAGGTGACGACGCAAATTTACGGCGAGCGGCGCGACTACGGGCGCTACGCCCTGACCTTTTACCCGGCCGGGCATTGTCTCGGCTCGGCGCAGATTCTCGTAGAGGCCGACGGCGAGCGGCTCGTCTACACGGGCGACATCAAACTGCGCCCGAACGTCGCGGCCGAGTCGGCGGTCATCGTCCCTTGCGACACGCTGGTGATGGAATCAACTTTCGGCGACCCGCATTATCGCTTCCCGCCCGACGTGGCGACCTTCGACCGCCTCTACGCGGGAGTTGACCGCGCCCTGTCTGACGACCGCGTGCCCGTCGTTCTGGCCTATGCGCTGGGGAAGAGTCAGGAGGCTCTGGAGTTGCTCCTGCGTCGCGGCTATCGCGTGACGTTGCATGGCTCTGTGTGGAACGTGGCGGAGATTTATCGCGAGTGCGGCGTGGAGTTTTCAGGGCGTTACGAGAAGTATGACCGCGAGCACTTGAAGGGGCGCGTGCTGATCGCGCCGCCGGGCTGTCGCAAGCAGCCGATGCTCCTCAACATCGAACGCCGCTATCTCATCATGCTCACGGGCTGGGCGATGAGCCGGAGCGCGCCTTACATGTACAAGGGCGTAGACTTGATCCTTCCGCTCTCAGACCACGCAGACTACGACGACCTCGTGCGACTCGCACGGGAGACGGGCGCAGAGCGCATCATCACGATGCACGGCGAGCCGAAGTTTGCCGCTTCCCTGCGCGAACTCGGCCTGAACGCCGAACACCTCGCGCACCACCCGACCGCGCCCGCCAAGACGAAAAAACGCGCCACGAAAAAAGCCGCGACCGCCGTCAACCGCTCGCTGTTCGACTGACAAAAGTCCCGATTGGGACGTTTGATAATAGCCTGAAGAAGTCCCGTCAGGGACGTTTGATACGAGCCCAGCGATTTAGTGCCGGGATCATTCGAGATTAAACAAATTGAGTCCCGTAGGGACGATT
>DASVPS010000097.1:0-14481 GCA_036389555.1 Pyrinomonadaceae bacterium | reverse complement strand
CGCGGCCGAAACTCAAGATCGTGCGCTTCATCACGCGCTATTTTATCGTCGCGGTTGCGGTCGCGTTCGCCCACTGGCTCGACATCGCATCTTTGACGGCCATGCTCGTCGGCCTCTGTTCGTTCGTCGTCGCCGCGCTCGTGGAAGGTTTCATGCAGGCTTATTTCGTGATCATACATCGAGAGGAAACTAAATAATGTTCTGGTTGCTGCAAGGGCATGGTGAGGAAGGCGCGGCGCACGCGGAGACGGGCGCACACGCCGAGAGTGCCGGGGCGGCCGCTTCTCACGGAGGCGAGGCCGCGGCACATCACACGCCGCCGCTCGTCGAAGCGGTCAATCATTTCATCGGCGAGCCGATTCACAATTTTCAGGTCAAGTACACAGAGCCGTTGTGGAACGAGTATGTCTTCAAACACTTCGGCACGAGTGCGGGAGAGGTGTTTGGCACTTACACCGTCGAGAACGCCGTGCCGTGGTACACGGTGATGTTCATCGTCGCGTGTCTCATCACGCTCGCCATCATCTGGATTCTGAAGGGCAGGTATCTCTCGGAAGACGAGCCGAGCGGCGGGCAGCAGACGCTCGAAGTGACCGTCCTCGCCGTGCGCGACATGGTGGAGAACATCATCGGGCCGCACGGTTTGAAATACTTTCCCGTCGTCGGCACTTTCGCCCTCTTGATTCTCGTCTCGAATTTGATGGGACTGTTCCCGATGTTCATGCCGCCGACGGCGCACACGTCCGTCACCTTCGCGCTCGGCATCACGTCGTTCGTCTATTACAACTACATCGGCATCAAAGAGAACGGGTTGATGGGTCATCTCGGCCACTTCGCGGGCGTGCATTATTTCAGCGGCGCGATCCTCTTTATCATGGGGCCGGCGATGTTCGTCATCGAGTTGATCAGTAACGCCGTGCGCCCGCTCTCGCTCGGCCTGCGTCTCTTCGGCAACATCTTCGGCGACGAACAGGTGGCGCTGAACATCGCGGGCGTCGGCGCGCCCTACACGTACTGGGTGCTCCCGGCCATCCTGATGGTCTTGAGCGTGTTCGCGTCCGTCATGCAAGCGTTCATCTTCACGCTGCTCTCGATGATCTACATCGGCGAAGTCTCGCACGCGCCGCACGAAGACCACGACGACGAGCACGGCAATCAACTTCAGCCGATTGAAGGCGACGAGATCATCGCCCCGGCATTGTAAAAGCAGAGGTCCGAGGTTAGAGGTCAGAGGTCAGTAAAAAAGCGAAATTGTATTTCACTGACCTCTAACCTCTGACCTCTATAATTCGAGCGTCTTGAGCGGTGCGGGTAAACGCGCCCGCATGCGTTGGGACGTGGGAGAGAGGAAACACTGAGGGGAAGAAAATCGTAAAGACTGTTGAGAAGCGAAACGGGTACGCGGAGAATAATAACTTTCGCTGTTTGAAAGTGGGCGGATGTCGGCATCGCTGGAGCGCCGTTGTAAGAGGGGCGGCGGATACCGGGTGTTGGCGAAATCATAAGTAGCGCGTGCGACGCTTCTGATAGTTCGGCGGGGTTCAACTTCCTTTCTTTTGACATTCGACTCTGAAAAGGAGAGATGAACATGCATAAACTCAGAATGGCATTTTTCGCCGTGGTCGGCGTGCTGTTTGCCGCCATGCCTGCGCTCGCGCAGGCCGGACAGGTGGCCGCCGATAACGAATCGAGCGTCGCCAAGTACGCGAAACTGGCCGCGGGCTTTGGTTTCGCCATCGCGGCGGGCTTGGGCGCAATCGGTCAGTCGCGTGTGGCGGCGGCGGCTGCTGAAGGCACGGCGCGCAATCCGGGCGCGGGCGGCCGCATCCAGATTCTGATGATCATCGGTCTGGCCTTCATCGAAACGCTGGTCATCTTCACGCTGGTCATCGTCTTCGCGGCGGTTCGCTAAACCGAGGCGATCAGCATCGCACGACAAAGCTTGCGGGCGCGCTCCGTCAAAAAGAGCGCGCCCGCAAGTTTTTTTATTACCACGCACCCGCGCACGATTTGGCTCAATTCGTGTCGCGTTGTCGCCGCAGGCTCAACGCCTCATACTTGCCTGCATCAACGCTTCGTTGTAATCTCTAGCCATCATTCCCCTCAAAGCTGTCTTAATTGAAGTCATCCGCTCCCCCACTTTGAGATTTTCTCCCGCAACAGATCGCGGCCGGCGAGTTCAGGTTCGCCACAGCCCGATGCGAATTTAATTTCAGGACACCAGAGTGCGCTCGTAAAACTCCGAATTCGAGAGGTTGAAAAATATGAAAAAGATAATTCTTGCCTTACTGTGCGTCATCGTGTGTGCGCCGCTCGCGCTGGCCGATACGATCTACCTGCGCGACGGGACGACCGTGCGCGGAACCGTGCTCGGCTTCATCGGCGGGCGCTTCGCCGTGCGCGTCGCGACCGGGACGGGCACAACCACGACGACTGGCACGACCGCCGAACAGGGCGAGGTACGGTTCTTCCGCCCCAACCAGATCGAGCGCGTAGAGATTGAAGGCCGCTCGCTCGACGAGGCACGCTTCTCGTCGCGCACGGTGGAAGTCGGCCTCGCGCCCAACTGGATCGACAGCGGCGTGGATTTGCGTCGCGGCGAGCGCGTATCCGTGAAGGCCACCGGCACCATTGTCGCCGGGCGTGCGCGCATCACACCGGGCGGCCTGCGTTCGACCGACCCGACCGCGCCGCTGCCGCGCGCAGCGGAGGGCGTGCTCATCGGCGCAATCGGCAACGATCCCGATTCGCCGATCATAGAGATCGGCATCGGGCGCGACTTCGCGGCCGACAGAGACGGCCGCCTCTACCTGACCGCCAATCGCGGCACTTACTCCGACGCGCGCGGCGCATACACCGTGCAGGTGCGCACCGAACGCGACCTCACACCGCGCCGCCGCGACAACACGGCCTCGCGCAATAACGACGATGCCGAAAATGACGACATCTTTGACTCACGCTCGACTTCGCCCGCCCCTGTGCGCTCGCGCCTCCCCGTCGGCGACAACCGGAACACAGGCGATGCGGGTCGGGTCGGCGCGCCGCGCGAAGTGAGCGTCAACGTGCCGGGCACGTCGCGCGACACGGATACGGGCATCGAATTGCGTAGCGGCGAGCAAGTGACGATTACGGCGAGCGGAACGGTCATTGCCGGGCGGCGCATCGGCGAGGTCGGGCCGCAGGGCGGACGCGCCACAGGCTTCGGCTCAATCATCGGGACGCGCCCCGTGCCGACCGCCGGGCCGGGTGCGCTCATCGGCTACATCCGCGCGTCGAACGGTCAGGTCACGCAGGCGTTCCTCATCGGCAGTCAACTGACCTTCAACGCGCAGGTGGACGGTCGCCTGATCCTCGCCATCAACGACGACGACTACAGCGACAACGGCGGTAACTTCGCCGTCCGTATCAGAATCAACTGAAGACGAGTAAATCGTGAATCGTAAATCGTGAATCGTAAATCGTGAATAGAGAAAAACCGCTTTCTTCTATTCACGATTTGCGATTCACGATTCACGGCTTTTGTTTCGTCGCACGCAGGATCGGGTCAATCGTCGGGGCGAAGGGCGGGGCGTAGGCGAGGTCGAAGTGGTTGAGTTCTTCGATTTTGAGATTGGCGTGGAGCGCGGCGGCGTACACGTCTATGCGGTGGACAACGCCTTCGCGCCCGACCATTTGCGCGCCGAGCAGACGGCCGCTCTTGTCGTGTACGACGCGCGTCAGGATTTTCGCGCCGCCGGGATAGTAACCGGCGCGAGTTGAAGATTCGTCTTCGATGATGGAAGCGTCGAAACCCACACCACGCGCTTCTTCCAGAGACAAGCCCGTGCGCGCCACTTCCAGATCGAAAACTTTGACGGCGTTTGTGCCGACGACTCCGGCGAAACGCGCTTCGGGTATTGCGCCCGCCGCATTCGCGCCCGCCACCCAGCCCTGACGCACGGCCGGTTGCGCCAGAGGCATCCAGATGCGTCGCCCCGACACGCGATGCAGCGTCTCCGTGCAATCGCCCGCCGCGAAAATGTTGGCCGCGCTCGTGCGCTGGTTCGCGTCGGCCGCAATCGCGCCGCTTTCGCCGATCTCAAGCCCCGCCTCTTTCGCAATCTCGATGGCCGGCCGGACGCCGACGCCGATCAATACCACTTGCGCCTCAAACGCCCGCCCGCTTTCACAGATCACGCGCGCGACCTGTTCGCCGCGCCCCTCGAAGGCCGACACACGCTCGCCCAGAACGACTTCGACGCCGCGCCCGCGCAATTCGTCAACCACCCGATCACGCAACGCTCCGCCGAGCGTGCTCATCATCTTGTCAGAGGATTCGACGAGCGTCGTTGCCAGCCCGCACGCGCGAAAGGCTTCGGCCATCTCAAGACCGATGTAACCCGCGCCGACGATGACGGCCGCGCGCGGTCGCGTCCGTTCGATGAACTGTAGTAGACGCCGCCCGTCGCGCAGTTGGCGCAGGACGAAGATGCCCGCCAGGTCGTGCCCCGCGAGCGGCGGGCAGATGGCGGATGCGCCCGTCGCCAGCACGAGACTGTCAAACCCGAGTTCGCGTCGCTCGCCGCCCACGCTCACGCGCACAAAGGAGCGCGCGGGGAGAATCTCCAACGCCTCCGTGTTCAGTTGAACGTCTATGTCGTGTTGCTCGCGAAAGTATTCGGGCGTGTGGAGGATGAGGCGTTCGAGCGCAGGGATCAGACCGGAGACGACGTAGGGCAGGCCGCACGCGCCGTAGGAAATATCGCCGGTCTTTTCAAGCACGGTGATCTTGAGGGAAGGGGAGGCGCGCCGCGCCTGCATGGCCGCCGCGAGTCCGGCCGCGACGCCGCCGATAACGAGTAGCTGTTCTTTACCCAAACGTTTAGCCGCCTTCAAACGTATATTGAATTACGCGCGTGGGCAAGATTACTTAAGATCAGCGAAAAGTTAAAAGAAAAACCGGGGGCGCGAGGCCACGGGGGCGTGTGGCTTCAGTTTTGCGTGGTATAGTTTTACCTTGGGGCGTTCGTAGCGGTATGATACGCTTCATCCAAGAAACTCCTATAGAATCGTTCGTGCGAGGCGAAAGCGTTTGATGAAAAAATGTCCGAAATGCGGGAAGACTTATGAGAACGCGCCCACTTTATGTCCAGCTGACGGGACGGTCTTAGTCAAGATGGGCGACGCTCTGGTCGGGCAGACGTTGGCCGGAAAGTACCGCATCGAGGAACGCATCAGCGAAGGCGGCATGGGCACGGTTTATCGCGCGACGCACGTCTTGATGGAGAAGGCCGTCGCGATCAAGGTGCTCCACCCTTCGCTCGCCGCCGACGACAAGATCGTGGCGCGCTTCACACGCGAAGCCAAAGCCGCCTCGCGCATCTCGAACCCGCATGCCCTGAACGTCACGGATTTCGGCGAATCGGAGAACGGCATCGTCTTCCTCGTGATGGAATACCTGCGCGGGAAGACGCTCAAGGAAGTGATTCGCGGCGAAAGCCCTCTGCCGCTCGCGCGCGTCGTCGAAGTGACGAGACAGATCTGCGGCGCGCTCGACGCCGCACACGCAGAGGGCGTCGTCCACCGCGATCTCAAGAGCGACAACATCATGCTCGAAGAGGTGGCGGGCGGGAGCGATTGGGCGAAGGTGCTCGACTTCGGCATCGCCAAAATTCAAGAACCCGTCGGACAAGACCCCGAACTCACTGCGCCCAATCTGATCATCGGCACGCCGCAATACATGTCGCCCGAACAGTGTTCGCAGGCCAGCGACATAGACTCGCGCTCAGACATCTACAGCTTAGGCATCATCCTCTACGAGATGCTCACCGGGCACGTGCCTTTCACGGGCGAGTCGGCAACGACGATCATGTTGAAGCACTTGCAGGAAGCCCCGCCTTCGGTGCTCGACGAGCGGAAAGATTTGCCGCCCGCGGTGGGCGAAGTCGTCGCGCGCGCGTTGTCGAAACTGCCGGACGAGCGGCAACAGAGCGCGGGCGAACTGGCCGAAGCATTCGCCGCCGCCGCGACGGATGAAACAGGCGTGGTCGCGGCCGGTGCGGCGACGAGCGAAAACGCGCATCCCGGTGCGGGCGACACCAATCGCATCGTCGTGCCCACTGCGCCGTTGGACTCGCGCACGACGACCAGCACCGAAGTTGACGAGGCGACCGTCGTGCATGCGCGCGAAGAGTCGTATGTGGCAGACGAGCCTGAGCTTTTTGAGATGCCGCCGCCCGCCGCGAGTTTCAATCCGTGGCGCATCATGATCCCGGCGGCCGTCCTGTTAATCGCGCTGCTCGGCGTCTTCTTCGCCTACCAGCGCAACTCCGGTTCGTCTCCCGCCAACGACAACTCCCTGCCGCTCACCGCCGACCCCAATGCGTTGCCCGTGCAACCGGGCGCGTCGCCGACGGGCGCAGGGGAAAGTAACATCACGCCGGTGGCCGGCGCGCCGACGCCCGCTGGCGGCGCGTCTGGACAAACCTCTACGGGCGGGGAAGGCACGACCGCCAACCCGAACTCGACCCCACAGGCGACGCCCTCGGCGACGCCTACGCCGGACGATGCAGGGAACAGCAATACCCCTGAGGAAGAGGAAGAGACTGAACCGACGCCGACGCCGACGCCGCGCCGCAACCCGACTCCGCCTCCGGTAAGGACTACGCCGACCCCGGACGACCCGCCGCCGCCTTCTCCCAGAGCGACGCCGCCGGAGTTGTCCAGCCCTGCGTCAGACCCACCGCCGCCCGCCAACAATCCGTCATAGCCCGCCCCGGCGCGAGATACATTCATGCAGGATGGCGCGCATACTCCGTTCGTCGTCAAACTTTAACGCAACTTCCAACACGTAACAGGGCAGCGCGAAGTCGAGCGAGCGCAATTTAACGGCGTCCTTCGCCGTCGTGAGCAACGCCCGCGCGCCGTGCCGCACGGCCTCGCGCACGCAATCGTCAACGTCTCGCTGCGTGTATGCGTGGTGATCTGTGAACGCGCGCGTGTAATTGAGCGTGAGGTTTTCCCTGCGCGCGTGTGCGAAGAACGCCTGCGGATTTCCGATGGCGCAGAATGCGGCGAGCGGTTGCGGGATGCCGCCGGAGTGTGTTTGTGGAATGCCGTCGTGGAGCGGTTGCGGGATAACGTTTGTTTCTTCTTGCGCGCCGCTTGTCGCCTCAACTGCCGGTGTGACAAGCGGCGCGATGCTGAGCGCAACGGTGCGCGCGAGGAGCACGGGGCGGCCTCCGCTCAAACTTCCGGCGCGCGCGCACAAGTCTTCCACGTCCGCGGTGAGTTCAGCGCGCGTGACGACGATCAAATCCGCGCGCCGCATCTCGCCGAGCGGTTCGCGCAGACGCCCGTGCGGAAGCAGACGCCCGCCGCCCCACGGGTCGGTCGCATCGAGCGTCAGGATGTTCAGGTCGCGTGCGATGCGCAGGTGTTGAAATCCGTCGTCGAGGATGAACACTTCGCTCTGCAAATTCTCCAAAGCCCACATGGCTGCCGCGACCCTGTTCGCATCGCTCACCACGGCGACGGGAAGCCCACGCAAACTCTCGGCCAGCAGGCGCGGCTCGTCTCCCCCTTCGCGCGCCTCTGCCATCAGGCGTTCGCCGTCCGAGACGACGACGCGACGGCCTGCATCCGCGCGACCGTAACCGCGCGTGAGTATGCAGACACGCCGCCCCTCGCGCGCCGCCTCGCGCGCCAGCCATTCGACGAGCGGTGTCTTGCCCGTCCCGCCCGCCGTGATGTTCCCGACACTGACGACCGGCGCGGCGATGTGTTCGACCGCCAGCATGCCCGCGCGATAAAGCGCGCGCCGCGCGCTCCCCGCCGCGCCGTAAGCGACGCCGAGCGGTGCGAGCACGAAGTCAGGTAACTGAAGCATAAAAAGAGAGGTTAGAGGTCAGAGGTCAGAGGTTAGTTAAAGATTGATCGAAGTCCGGTTGATAGTAGTTGACGGCAGTGCCTCAACTCGTGACTGACCTCTAACCTCTAACCTCTGACCTCTCTTCCATGAGTGGAGCGAGAAGTTTGATCGTTGTCTCCGTCGCGCCTCGCCTCTCTTCGAGGGCAGCGCGGGCGCGCTCTCCGGTGCGGCGTCGTCGTTCGTCCGTATTTAACAACTCGCGGAAAATTTGCGCCAGCGCAAAGGGTGCGTCCCGTTCGGCGAGCGCGGGCAACTGCACGAGCGCATCGCGTTCGAGGAAGTCGCGCATGATGGAAGAGAAATTGAAGGTGTGCGCGCCGGTGATGATGCAGCGGGCGGCGGCGGCCGGTTCGAGCACGTTGTGTCCGCCGGTCGGCGCGATGCTGCCGCCGACGAAGACGAGCGCGGCGAGCGGGTAGACGCCGCGCAGTTCGCCGATGCTGTCGAGCAGGACGATATCGCAAGTCCGGTCGTCAGCCCGCGCCGGATGCGAACGGCGCGCCCACGCGACGCCGCACGCTTCGACGAGGGCGGCCACTTCGTTGAAGCGTTCGGGATGGCGCGGCGCGATGAGCAGGCGCGGGCGTTTGTGTCCATCGAGCGCGGCACACGTTTTCTGAAATGCGTCGAGGGTGATGGCCTCTTCGGGCGCGTGTGTGCTGGCGGCGACGATGAGCGGGCGCGCGGCATCGTCGAAAGCGAAACGCTCGCGCAGTTCGTTGGTGATGGCTTGTTGGCTCGTGTCTGTGTCGGCGTCGAATTTGATGTTGCCGGAGACGCGCGTCCGTTCAGGCGAAAGCCCAAGCGCGCGGATTCTGTCTGCGTCGGCCTCCGTCTGCATGACGGCGAGCGTGAGCGACCCGACGACGCTCTTGATGAAACCTCCCAGACGCCGGTAGCCCTTAAAAGATTTCTCCGAGATGCGCCCGTTGACGAGCGCGACGGGGACGCCCTGCCTGCGGCACTCGCGCAAAAAGCGCGGCCACAGTTCCGTCTCCATGATGAGCACGAGCGAGGGCTTGAGCTTGCTCAAAGAACGCCGCACGCTCCACGCCCAATCGAAAGGGAAGTAAAAAATTGCGGCCGCGTCGTCGCGGAAAACTTCGCGCGCCAGCTTTTGCCCGGTCAGCGTTGTGGTGGAGACGACGAGCGCGTGGGAGGGGAATCGTTCGATGAGCGCCCGCGCCAGCGACCGCGCCGCCTGCGTCTCGCCGACCGACACGCAATGCAGCCAGACCACTGCCCGCCCCCCCGCATCAATCTCCGGCACGCCGCCCAACCGCTCGCGCAACCCGGCCACGTATTTCCCGTGGCGCAATGCGTCGAGGAGAAACAGCGGCAGCAGCGCGAAGATGACGAGGGTGAGTAGGAGGCTGTAGAGAAGATACATGAGTGATGAGTGATGAGCGATGAGTGATGAGTGAGAAGACAAATGCCTTTACTCATCACTCATTACTCATTACTCATTACTTTACTTGGCGCGCTCGATGTAGCGGCTTTCCGTCGGGTCTACGCGGATGCGGTCGCCTTCGTTGACGAAAGGCGGGACGGTGATGGTCACGCCGTTTTCGAGCGTCGCGGGTTTGTTGACGTTGGAGACGGTCGCGCCTTTGAGCGTCGGCTCGGTGCGCGTGACGGTGAGTTCCATCGAGGGCGGGAGGGTGATGCCGATGGGCTGGCCTTCGTGAAACTCCGCCTGTATGCGCATGCCGGGCATGAGCCACTGCGCCATGTCGCCGAGGTCTTCTTCGGTCAAAGCCGTCTGCTCGTAGTTCTCCGTGTTCATGAAATGGTGCTGCGAGCCGTCCGAGTACATGTACTCCATCTCGTGCTGTTCAAGCGTGGCCTTGTCCACCGTGTCGGAGGAGCGGAAGCGGTGCTCGAAGGACGCACCCGTGCGCAGGTTGCGCATTTTCGTCTGCACCATCGCGCGGAGATTGCCGGGCGTGTGATGACGAAAATCAATTATCTTGCACAGGTTGCCCTCGAAGACTATTACCATCCCGCGCCGGATTTGGGTTGCTGGAATCGCCATGAAAGTTTCTTGCTCCGTATCGAAAAAAATACCCGCCTGGAGAGCGCACGGCGCCCGGTCGAAGATCAGGCCGTGTCGCAAACTGCGTAGTCTAGCGAGCAGTCGCACGCTTTGTCCAGCCGCGAACCGGGTCGCAACAGGCCGGCTGAAACGCTCTTAGTCGCCCGCCGCATCGCTGCCATCGGCTTCCAATTTGAAATACACTTCGAGCGTCACCTGATATTCCAGACGCCCCTGTTGCAGCCCACCGCGCTGCTCCTTCACGATGAACCAGGAGAGATTGCGCAACGACTGGCGCGCGCGCTTGACCGCCACTTCGATGGCGTGGCTGAAACTCTGATCGGATGTCCCGACCATTTCGACGCCCTTGAAAACACTTTCGCCCATGTGAGAATCTCCTTACAAAACTTCGGATCGGATGTTAAGACGTTAGGTAAGGCATGAAATCACGAGAGGTAGGGCGTGTCAAGGAAGTATCGGTAGTCCGTCGTCGGTAGTTCGCTGTCAGCAGTCCGTCGTTCATGATTATGCATACGAGTTACAAAAAATTGGATTGAACAACTGTTGGCGAGCCGGTTGACCGCAAACAAAATAAGAACGGGCGAGCAACACACAAACGTTACTGGTTGGTAACGTATGACTGTTGCTCGCCCGTTCTCTTCGGAGGAGCCCACCTTCCTGCCTGTAATAACGACGCGAGGCGGTGAAAGTTTCAAAAAAAATCGGCGCGGTGTTTCGCGTTCAGGCGGCGCGTGCGGCGGCCGGCTGCGTGCGGCGTTGGCGCGCTTCCTGGTCGAGCCACTCCTGCGCTTCGTCGAAATGATGATAGCGTTCCTCTTCGGCAAGGAAGGCTTTCGTGTGGGAGAGGCGACGGCCTTTGACCACGCGCGCCGGATGCTTGATGTGGAGCATCTCGTGATAGAGGATATATTCAACCAGCCATTCCGGCACGTCGGGCGCGTCGAGAGTCTTGCTGATGATAATGGTCTCATCGTTGCGGTAGCGATGGCCGAGAATGCGGCGCGTGCGGCGTTGCGACCACGCGAGCGCCGGTTTCTCCATCTCACCGTTGAAGTAGCGTTGATTGAGACGTGAGAACAGGCGGTCGAGATTATGATAACTGCCGCGCGACGTGGAGACCGTCTTGCGACCGCGACGCAGACCTTCCATGTCGGCGTCGCGCTGAATCTTCGGCGAAAAAGCGTAGTCGCGATAGATGCGTTCGTGAAATTCGGGCGTCGGGCGGCGCAGCAGTTTGGCGATCAGAATAAAGGCGAGCGCGCGTTGCACGTTGGGCGGCGCGTCGCGAAAGATGTCGGAGATGCGAACGTGGATGCGCCCGGAGCGCGAGCGGATGGTGTGATTCAGCCCTGCGTAGGGGTAGAAACGGACATCTATTTCCGGCGTCGGGTGTTGACGCTCAAGCTGCCGGAAAACCTCTGCAAAAAGGAGGCTGAGATGTGTCTGTGTGGCTGACATGGAAAATTAAATTCTGCGCCCGAGATAAACGAGTTTGACGACGAAACAGAGCGACGGCGGAAGTGGCCGGAGACTTCGCGAAAAAACTTGAATCCGAAGCCCCTGCCGGAGAAGACGATTGATGCCGAGCGCAGCCCTATATTACGAGCGCTCCGGCAGGGCGTCAACGACCCTCTCCGCGCCCGCCGCTAAGCCTTTTTAAAGCATCAATTGTGAGCAGTGAGCGGTTGTCGGACAGTCCGAGGCTCGCAAATGACAGGGGTTAAGTCTATGCGTAAGAGCAGGTTAACTGTGAGGTGCGAGTCCGCCGCCGCTGTGCGCCTCTAACTCTTGTGAAATCTACGAATTGAGTTGCGCGGCGGGAGCCATGCGGCGCGCAGGTGCTGAAGGCGGCAGGTGATTGCGCCCCGTTTCCCACATCCGTTATACTTCGGGCGCAAGACGTGTGTCCGACCTGTAAAATTGAACCTTGACAGGTTTTAGGCGCGGCGGTAATGATGGAACTGACGCCCGGCGGGGTTTTATACACCCGTCTCGAAGTGACCCGCGAACGCCTCCGCGTCCCTCTTCAAGCATCAGATGGCAAATCGTAGTTCCACATCAGCGACGACCTCCGAACGGGTGCCCGACGCGCGCGCAGAGTTCGTGTTGTCGGCCATCATCAAGGAGCATCTGGGCACGGGCGAGCCGGTCGGTTCGCGCACCGTCTCGGAACGTCTGTCGGGCGCTGCGGGTTGGAGCGCGGCCACGATCCGCAACGTGATGGCCGAACTCGAAGAGGCCGGACTCGTAGAGCAGCCGCACACGTCCGCCGGCCGTGTCCCGACCGACCTCGGCTATCGTTACTACGTGGACAACATGCTCGGCGACGCGCGCCTGTCGCGCGCCGACACGGCGGCGATAGACAGCCTGCTCGGCATCCGGCAGGGCGAGGGGAGCATGACTGCCCCGAATCGCCTGATGGAAAAGGTCTCACATCTGTTGTCGGAAGTCTCTGAGAACGTCGGCATCGTCATCTCGCCGCCGATGTCCGACAATCGTTTGCAGCACATAGAGTTTGTGCAGTTGTCGGACGGGCGCATCCTCGTCGTGCTCGTCTTCGCGCCGAACATTATCCAGAACAAGATCATACGCATTGACGAACCGCTCACGCAGGAAGAACTCGAACACACGGCGCGTTATTTGAACGCGGAGTTTGGCGGCAAGAACCTGCAAACGATTCGCGCGGAGATTCTCCAACTCATGCGCGCCGAAAAGGCGCTCTACGACCGCCTACTGCAAAACGCCATGCTCCTGTGCGAGTTGAGTCTGGAAGGCGAAGAGGCCGCGACGGGCGACGTTTACGTAGACGGCGCGTCGAACATTCTGGTCAAACCGGATTTCACGGACATCGAGCGGCTGCGCCAGTTGTTCCGCACGCTGGAAGAGAAGACGCGGCTCGTGAAGATTTTGAACGAGTGCATCACGCGCGAGCGCGCCTTTGGCGACGTTCGCGTACAGATCGGGCGCGAACTAACCACGCCCTCGATGCAACACTGCGCGCTCATCACCGCTCCTTATCGCATCGGGACGGAGGGCATCGTGGGCACGGTGGGCGTCGTCAGCCCGATGCGGATCGAGTACGAACGCATGATGGCGGTCGTCGGCTACGTGTCGCAATTGATTGAACGTATAATGCGCGAAGACAGCGCGCCTGTCTAAAACCGAAGGCGGAACGGGTCGCGTCGCTCCAACTTCCACGCCAGCAGAGGGATCATCAAGGTCGAATGGAAATGATTAACGAAAACAGCCCGGCTTCCAAGCGCATCCCCGTCCGCTTTGTAGATGAAGAGGGCGACGCCGATTACCAAGCGGTACCCGACACGGCGGACGACGACAATGCACCCACGCCCGACGAACTCGGTCGCGCCTCGATCTACGAAGGCGAGACGGAGATGCAGCAGCGCATTGATCGCGGCGCGGAGCAGGACAGCGAAGAGGGGCAGGACGACGCCGACGACCGCGACACGGCGGGCGCGCCCCCACGCGCTGAAATCCCGGAAGAGCGCGACGAACAAGACACGCACCGCCACATAGATGCAAGCACCGACGCGAACGGCGGCGGCGGCGCGCGTTCGAATGCGCGTGCGGCGGGTGGGCGGGGCGGGGCGAATTCCGCGCTGGCGATCCAGGCCGAACTCTTCGCCGCGCAAGCCGAGTTGGAGATGGTCGAGGCCGAATTGCAGAAGGCGCGCGCCGAGCGGCAGGATTTGCAAGACCTCGCGGCGCGGCGGCAGGCCGATTTCGACAACTACCGCAAGCGCGTCGAGCGCGAGCGCGGCGAAACTTATAACCGCGTCGTCGCGGAGGTGGTCGAGAAGTTGTTGCCGGTGATGGACAATTTGCGGCGTGCGCACGAGGCCGAATCCTCTGTCGAGGGAACGGAATCGCAGGAGTTCAGAAACTTTCTGCATGGGGTCGAGTTGATCAGCAAGCAGTTGAACGGCGTGTTGGAAAGTCTGGGGATCGAGCCGGTGCCGACGGTCGGACACCATTTCGATCCGCACGTCCATGAGGCCATCGCCACCGAGCAGACGGATGAATTCGAGCCGGATACCGTGATGCAGGAGATCGTGCGCGGCTATCGCCTCGGCGATAAGCTGTTGCGTCCAGCGATGGTCAAGGTGGCAACGAGATAGAAGTGATGAGTGATGAGTGATGAGTTAAAACCTCTTCTCACTCAACACTCATCACCCATCACTCATCACTTAAAAAAGCTATGGGCAAAGTTATCGGCATAGATTTAGGGACGACAAACTGCTGCGTGGCCGTGCTGGAAGGCGGCGCGGTGCAGATCATTCCGAACAAGGAAGGCGGGCGCACGACGCCTTCGGTGGTCGGGTTCACGGACAAGGGCGAGCGCCTCGTCGGGCAGATCGCCAAGCGGCAGGCCGTGACCAACGCCGCCAACACCGTCTACGCGGTCAAGCGTCTCATCGGTCGTAAATTCGACTCGCCGGAAGTGCAGCGCGCGCTCGAAACCACGCCCTTCGAGATCATTGATTCGCAGAACGGTGAT
>DASVPS010000096.1:0-49434 GCA_036389555.1 Pyrinomonadaceae bacterium | reverse complement strand
CCAGCCGTGCGCTCGTCTTGTTTGGCAGCAAGCTGCTCAAGGCTCGCCCCGCGCTCGTCTTGTTTAGCGAGAAGTTGCTCCAGGCTGAATCCTCGTTCGTGCTGGTTGGCGGCTAGTTCGGCCAGTGTGGCGTAAGCATTTTCGAGTCGTAATAATCTTCTTTCTTCATCAGTCATAATTAGGGGCACTCCAAAGGTAAATATTGAGCGGCTGGTGTAGTCTAGCTCAAAGTAATATTGAGGCCAACGAGCAAATCGGGCGGCTCTTATTTCATCCGACGTTCAACGCTTGAGCGTGGCGCGCGTTGTGTATTTGCGTTTGATTTCGTCGTGGCGTACGTCGCCGGGGAGTTTGGCGGGGAGGTCGAGGGCGTCGTCGATGAGGGCTTCGGTGTGGACGCCCGCGACGCGCGCGTATTGCATGAGAACGATCAGGATCGGCTCACTCTTATCCAACTCAAAGTCCGAAATTCTTGTGTAGGGAATTTCGTCTTCCACATCCAGCCGCCTATACAACTCAGATTGAGAAAGTCCGAGAGCATTCCGAATCTGTAGAAGTTTCTCGGCAAGACGCTTCGGTCTGCGACGTGAGTGACCCATCAGGAGTTACCTCCCAATGAGACCGAAACCGCATGAAACGACTTGCTTCTATACGGTGTACCGGATAGAATCTGTTTGCGTAACCTGTTCGCCGAGAGAGTTGGCCTGCCAGACTCAACGGCGATGCTCATCACTCGCTTGAGCTTGAGGTTGAGGTGAGCTACGCATACGACCGTCGCGGATTTTCAATCATCGAACGCCTCGCATCTTAACAAAATGCCTCTCATGTTCATAGATGAAGATGAATTCTTACGCCCGCCGCGCTTCCTGAACTCTATGCCCGTCCGACAGCCCGCCATCCTCTACGTCGAGAACAATGCCCTGCTCGCACAACTCGTGCGCGACCTGCTCGACCTCTCCGGCTGCCACGTCTGGCGCGCGGAGAACGGCGCTATCGCCAAAATGTTTCTGAACAGCGAAGAACGCCGCTATGCGCTGCTCCTCGTGGATAATGAACTGAGCGACACGACCGGCTTGGAGTTGGTCAAATACGCTCGCACGCTGCCGCGCTGGAAGTCTTTACCGGTCATCCTGTTTTCGATAGAAGACTGTGAGCAGGAGGCGAAAGCGGCGGGCGCGAACGAGTTTTTGCGCAAGCCGCACGACCTCTATTTGTTGCTGGATATGATCCGCAGGTTAATAAAGGGATGAGGGATGAGGGATGAGGGATGAATGAGAAGACAGGAGCCAGAAGTCAGGAGTCAGGAGTCAGGAGTCAGGAGTTCTGAGCTTTCCTTCTGACTTCTGACTCCTGTTTTCTGTTTCCTACTTTCGTTCATCCCTCATCCCTCATCCCTTAATTCGTGTCGGCGGGCGGTTGCTCGGCCGTTTTGGGTTTGCCGAAGATGAATCGCCTGATGCCCTCGAAGAACGCGCCGTTGAGCGCGGCGAACAGGAGCGCGCCGAGCGGGGAGAGGTTGTTGAGCCGCTCGAAGAGATTGACGGAGCGATCCACGCCGTTGATCTTGACCCAGCCGTTGCCGCTGACGTTGAGTTGGATTTGATCCGACCCGACCCTCAAGGTGGAGAGGCTGAGGAGCGCCCCGCCGTCCGTGCTCTGCGCGCTGAGCAGTTCGGGCTGCGCCGCGGCGCCGCCGCCACCACCACCGCGCCCCGCTTCGAGCGATCTGATGCGAACGGCGCGCGCCTGTAGCGGCGGGGGCGCGTTCGCCGCGCTCACCTGCGGCTGGCCGAGTATGAACGGTTGGAAGAGGCCGTCCGCCCCGCTCCACAGATAGACGCCGCGCATGCGCGGCCGGAAGTGCCAGCGGAACGTCGAGCCGGAAGCGGCGATGGCCGCGATGCCCACTTCGCCAATCGTCTCTTCCATATCGCCCGCGCGCAGCAGATTGCGGCAACCCGTCGCGACCGCACCCGCCGCCGCGTCGTCGTCCGACTCGCCGGACTTCGGCAGGATGTTGACGAGGAGTTCGCCGCCCGTCACCTGCATTTCCAGATGGCGGAAGCGGTCGAGGCCGGGCGTCTCCAGTTGAAAGAACCTCAACTCCGTCGGCGGGCTGGCGGGCTGCGCCCACCCGGCCGTCACGAACGTGCGGCACGGGTCGCTGTCCACGCCGGTCTTGGTGTCCAACTCTCGCGGGCTGAATTTGATCTGGACGGGCGCGGTCGGAGGCTTGCTGCCCAAATCTGCGAGCATGTTCACCGTGTCGTCGTCCAAGCGCGCGTTGTCGAAGCGTATGTCCACGATCTCGTTCGGCTCGCCCGCGTGCGCCAGGAGCACGCCTTCGGGCGAGTTCACGACGGGGCCTTCGATGATTAGTTCTTCCTGCCCCAGACGCAACGTGACGGGGGCAAATTTGCCCGTGTCGGCCAGATCAACCGCGACCGGCCAGTCCGCCAGTTTGTACTGCACGAGCATCACGGCGACGAAGACCGCCCCGCCGACGAGCGCCCGCAGCCAACGCCTGCGCAAGTGCGTTTTTATGATGGACAACATAGCGGCCTCCTTCCCCGCGCGCATCTCCGGCGCGCGTCGGCAGCGCCTTTCACTGAACGCGCACGAACTGTTTCGACATGGTTGCCACCCAGTCGCCGCCCTGTTGCAGGCCGCGCCAGCCACGCACCTGTAGCTGATGTCGCCCTTGCGAAACTTTTTTACCGTCGCGGCAATTCCAGTCGCTGCCGAGCCACCCGTCGCGCCGTATGCCCTTGTCGAATTTTTCCCGCCCGACCCGTTTCGCCACGATCTCCCGCTTGTCATTTCTTCCGATCAACATGAAGTCGGCCGTCACTTTGTCGAAATCGAAGAGGGAGTGGAATTTGTAGTTGGCTTTCTGTGACTGTGTGGTGGCGAACACGTTGCCGGGTTCAAAACTCACTTTGTCGATCCCTACGGAGCCGACCGCGTTGTGTCCCGCGCAGATGTCTACGAAGACAAACTCGACGGGCTGGGGCGCGGACGGATCAGGGCTCACGGCTTTGAGGGCGAACGTGGTCACGCGCGGCTTCTTGCCGCCGAAGCGCGCGGGGATCGTCAAAGTTTGTTCGTGCTGCCCCGGCGAGCCTTCGAGTTGTTGAATGAACGGATCAACTTTATCGGCGTCAATCGTCAGCGTAACCACGGCGGGCTGCTGTAACTCGTAGGCCACGAACAGAGGCCAACCGGCGTCCGAGAAGCCCGTCACCTGAAAGTCGCTCATGCTTAACACAGACGGGAATTGCGGGCCGTTCTTGGACAGATCATTCGCGCTCACCCCTCCGCTTTTGGCGATGAAGATGCCGCCCAATAACCCGCCGGCGATGACGCCGCCGATGACTGCCTTCTCGCTCGTGCTCAGGCCGCCGGATTTGGGCGTGGGCGTCGGAGTCGGCGTCTGATCGGCCTGGCCTGTCCGGCTCTGGCGGCCTTTGGGAGTCGGTGAGGGAGTGGGAGAGGGAGTCGGGGTCGGCCGCCGCCGCGGTTGGGTCGTCTGCCCGTTGGCACGCGCGACGGGCGCGTTGGAGTGGCGCGCGAGCGGGTAGCCCGCGCAGAGGAGCGCGACGACGAGCGCTGCCTGCGGCAAGGGTTTAAGCGGGGCGATTCTCATGGCGTGTACCTCCTGTGAAGATTCGACGGGAAAAAGGGGCGGCGCGGCCTCTGTCTGCTGCGTGCGAGACCGGAGCGCCGTTTTTTGAAAGCCGATATTCCTGCCGGTTAATTTAGGAGCGAGGCCTGTCTACGAATCCGCGTCGGCGGTGATGATTGCGGGGCGGGCGAATGAGGAATGATGCCCGCGTCAAAGTTCAGGAAGACGAAAGCTCTAGGGAGCGGAAAATTCTTTGGCGGATGGAAGCGGCGCGCCCTGACGGCCGCCGCTTCGCGTCGCCCCGCTATCTTAACTTTTAACCCGCGACCGTCCAAGTGTCGCCGCTGTTGATGAGTTTCTCCAGGCTGCCTGCGCCCTGCTTGCTGATGGCGGCCTCGATCTGCGCCTCCATCATGTCTTCGTAGGTGTCGCGCTCTACGGCGCGGAAGATGCCTACGGGCTGCGGGAAGTCCGGGTACTCCATGCGCGCGAGCATGAAGGCGACCGAGGGGTCTTTGAGGTGTATGTCGTGGACGAGCAGGTCGTCAACCGTGATGCCGTTCTCGCCGATGGTCACGACTTCCGGGTGCGCGCCGTTCATGCGGATACCCTTGTTTCGTTCCTTGCCGAAGATCATCGGCTGGCCGTGTTCGAGATAGATCATGTGATCGGTGCGCACACTTCGTTCCGTGAAATACTCGAACGCGCCGTCGTTGAAGATGTTGCAGTTCTGATAAACCTCTATGAAGGAGACGCCCTTGTGGCGCGCGGCGGCCTGCACGGTCGCGCCGAGATGCTTCACATCGAGATCGAGCGAGCGCGCGACGAAGGTGGCCTCGCTCGCAATCGCGACGGAGAGCGGATTGAGCGGGTAGTCTATGACGCCCATCGGCGTCGACTTCGTGCGCTTGCCGAGCTCACTGGTCGGGCTGTACTGCCCCTTCGTCAAACCGTAGATGCGGTTGTTGAAGAGGATCACGTTCATGTCGAGGTTGCGGCGGATGGCGTGCATGAAGTGGTTGCCGCCGATGGAGAGCGCGTCGCCGTCGCCGGTGACGACCCACACGGAGAGTTCGGGGTTGGCCGCCTTGATGCCGGTGGCAACCGCGGGCGCGCGCCCGTGAATCGAGTGGAAGCCGTAGGTGTTCATGTAGTAGGGGAAGCGCGACGAGCAACCGATGCCGGAGACAAACACGATCTTCTCGCGCGGGATGCCGAGTTCGGGCATCACCTTCTGCACGTTGTTCAGGATCGAATAGTCGCCGCAGCCCGGGCACCAGCGCACTTCCTGACCCGACACGAAATCCACCTTCTTCAACTGCGCCGGCGGCGGTGCGACCGCTCCCGCCACCACCGAACCCGGCTCGCTCTCCGGCGCGGGGCCGCTGCCACTGACGTTTCCGCCGATGCTCCCCACGTCCGCGTCTGAAACCTTCGGCGCGTCGCCTTTACTGCCATTCCCGTTCGTCCCGTCAGACATTGAACTCATAAATGCTCCTCGCTGCTGTTTTGCCGTGCTCGTTCGACGGCGCGTAATAAAATTAAAAATTGCTCTCGCACATAAGGATTCAACTTCTCCGCAAAGTCGGAGGCGAGACCGCGCACCTTGATCAACTCCTGCACGTCGGCCAAATCTTTCAGCCGATCCGGCGCGGTCATGCCGGAAGCGAGTTTCAGTTCGACGAGTTTCTCAAGCGTGATGATGCGCACGCCCTCAACCTCAATCGAAGCCTCGGCCGGGACGGGGAAACTGACCGGCTTAGGTTGCCCGTCGCCCGGATAGTCGCCGGAAGTGATGATCTCTATGCTCACGCCTTCTCGTGTCGAGCGAAGTTTCCTGCGTGCTCCTTGAAACGCGGGCAGGTAGCCGAGTCCGACCAGATTTTGATGAAAGGCTTCCAAGCCCGCAGGCGTCAGCACGAGGTCAATGTCTTCTGTGAATCGCGGGTAGCCGTAGGCCAGCAGGGCAACCGCGCCGATGACCATGTAGTCAATGCCCTGTCGCCGCAAGTCTGCGGAGAGCTGCGCGAGCGCGCCGTGGAGGTCTCCCTGTCCCATAAAGTAGCGCAAGCCCTCCGCGTACAACTCATGTACGGAACGAGCATCGTTTTTTGCTATGGAAATATTCATCGTTAAAGCTGATGTTGCCGAGCGTGTCACTCCAATTCTGCAACAGCCGCTTTCCAGTCTGCCGGATTTCCCAAACGCACAACTTGATCAATGCCGAGATTCTCTAAAAGCATCGCCAAGACCGTGAGCCTTTCTTCCTCATTGGTAAAGATGCCACCAACGAACTCGATCTTCTCCGGCGCTTGGTAAATGCGCCTATCAAACTCCTCGCCTTTCCACTGGCGACCTTCGCGGTGGATGTCCCATACATTTGGATCGAAGTCTTGCATTGCCGCTGCCTCAATACGCCCTTACAAATACTCTTCCACCTTCTCCACGATCTCGCGTATCTGGAACGGGCGGCCTTTGACCTTTGAGAAGGTGATGGCATCGACGAGGAACTTGGCGCGGATCATGGTGGCGAGTTGGCCGAGATTCATTTCGGGGATGATGACGCGCTCGAAGCTCCGAAGCACCGCGCCGAGATTTTTCGGGAAGGGGTTCAGGTAGCGCAGGTGCGCGCTCGATACGGAGCGGCCTTCGCGTTGCAGGCGTTCGACGGCCGAGGTGATCGAACCGTAGGTCGAACCCCAGCCGAGGACGAGCACCTTGCCCGCAGGCTCACCGAACACTTCGAGGTCGGGGATGTCTTCGGCGACGCGATCAACTTTCTCCTGCCGGAGTCTGACCATGAACTCGTGATTTTCCGGATCGTAGTTGACGTTGCCGGTCAGGTGTTCCTTCTCGATACCGCCGACGCGGTGTTCGAGTCCCGGCGTCCCCGGAATGGCGAACGGGCGGGAGAGGCGCTCGTCGCGCGCGTAAGGGAGAAAGCCCGTGGGGTCTTCGGCGAACTTCACTTCGATCTTCGGCAATTCGTCCATCGAAGGGATCGCCCACGGCTCCGCGCCGTTGGCGAGGTAGCCGTCGGAGAGATAGAAGACGGGCGTCATGTGACGGAAGGCGAGGCGCACGGCCTCGACCGCCATGTGGAAACAGTCTGCGGGCGTTGCGGGCGCGATGACGACGGCCGGGCATTCGCCGTTTCTGCCCCAGACGGCTTGAAAGAGATCGGCCTGCTCGGTCTTGGTCGGCAGACCCGTCGAAGGGCCGCCGCGCTGCACGTTGACGATGACGAGCGGGAGTTCGGTCATCACGGCGAGGCCGATGGCCTCCTGCTTCAGGGCGACGCCGGGGCCGGACGTGCCGGTCAGGCCGATGTGGCCGGTGAAGGCCGCGCCGATGGCCGCGCAGACGGCCGCGATCTCGTCTTCGGCCTGAAAAGTTTTGACGCCGAAATTCTTGTGGCGCGCCAGTTCGTGCAGAATGTCGGAGGCGGGCGTGATCGGGTAAGAGCCGTAAAAGAGCGGGCGACCCGATAATTGCGAGGCGGCGACGAAGCCGATGGCCGTCGCCTCGTTGCCGGTGATCTTGCGATACTTGCCGGGCGCAATCGCGGCCTTCTTGACGCTGTAATGCGTGGTGAAAACTTCGGTCGTGTCGGCGAAGTTGTAGCCCGTGCGCAGGGCGATGACGTTGGCGCGCGCCACTTCGGGCAACTTCTTGAACTTCGACTCGATCCACTGAAGCGTCGGCTCCATCGGGCGGTCGTAGAGCCAGTAGAGGACGCCGAGCGCGAAGAAGTTTTTGCAGCGATCCATCTCCTTGCGCGTCAGTTTCACCTCGGCCTCTTGCAGCGCGCGCAGGTTCAGAGTCGTGATCGGCAGGCGATGGACGCGATAGCCTTTGAGCGTCTCGTCTTCGAGCGGGCTGACGGCGTAGGCCGCCTTCTTCAAGTTCTCTTTGTTGAACTCGTCCGTGTTGACGATGACGGTGCCGCCCTCTTCGAGGTCTAAGAGGTTGACCTTGAGCGCGGCGGGGTTCATCGCGACGAGCACGTTCGGCTGGTCGCCGGGCGTGCGTATGTCCTGCGAGGAGAAGTTCAACTGGAAGCCAGAGACGCCGGGGAGGCTCCCTGCCGGGGCGCGAATCTCGGCCGGAAAGTCGGGCAGCGTCGAGATGTCGTTGCCGAGGACGGCGGAGGTGTTCGTAAACTGCGTGCCGGTTAACTGCATGCCGTCGCCGGAATCGCCGGCGAAGCGTATGGTCACGGTTTCGACTTCCTCAAAATGCTTTTCGACGGGTGCGGCGGGCGGCGGATCGATGACGGTACTCATAATGTCTTAATGAATCCTTCTGTTTTTTGGGAAAATAACGAAGCGCCAACTTCGCGGTAGGAACACTTCGGTTCATCTGGCTCAGGCGCATTGTAGCATACGGGCGGGCGCACGACTCAGTGACGCGCATCACAGTTGAAAGGCTCTGCCCGCCGGTTGCACGGAATTTTGTTGCTCCGTCTTCGCGGAGAGATTAGGATCAGCGGCGTTGCAAGCAAAGCCTGCTCACGAGACGCTCCGGTCTCGTCGGCCTCACCTCAAACCTTACCGAAAGAAGGAAAACCTCATGAAGAAACGAACCATCACCCTCTTACTCGCTCTGTTTCTCTTAAGCGCGCCGACAGTTCACGCCGACGGCATCATGCACACCGGGCGTACCGACGGGATCATCCAGACCGGGCGTACCGACGGGGTTATGACAACGGGACGTGCCGACGGGATTATTACGACAGGGCGTACTGACGGCATTATCACGACGATGTCTACCGACGGTGTGATCATCACGTGGTTTATAGACGGGATCATCGTAGCGTGGTTTACCAACGGGATTATTCAGACGTGGTAGATCAGGTGAAGCGTTGATGCTGCGACTAAGCGAGCTGTCACGGTTCTAAGAAGCTGCCTGAAAAGTCCCGTCAGGGACGATTGTTAATAGCCCGGCACTTTAGTGCCGGGGATAAGTTGCAAGAGCGTGCATGAGTCCCGTAGGGACGATTGAATGTGCTGCAACTATTCAATCGTCCCTACGGGACTCTCTGTACAAGACCCATTCTATCCCCGGCGATAAATCGCTGGGCTATTCTCAAATGTCCCTCCGGGACAAATTCCGCACGGGACAAAGAACAGATTTTCTTTTCAAACAGCTTCTAACGGGAAAGGCAAAAGTGGATGCCGGAAGCGTAGTTGCTCCCGGCATCCACTTTTGCCTTTTTGCTGTTCGAGCGGCGCGGCCGAAGTTAAGAGGTCTTGGCGGGCGTTGCGTCGCGTGCGCCGGTCGGAGTGCCCGTCGCGCTCGTGCCGGTCGGTGCGCCCGCGCCGCTGTCGGACGGCCGGGTGGAAGCGCCGGGCGTCGTGGTGGTGGCGGACGTGGAGGCCGTGGTCGAGGTTGAAGCGGTGCCGCCGGGGGCGGCTGCGGCGCGGCCGTCCTGCTTGGCCTGCGCGTCTTTGATCTGTTGCATGCGGCAACTGCCTTCGAACACCGCGCCCTGCTCGATGACGAGCGCGGGCGTCTGGATGTCACCCGTCACTTTGGCGACGCGGCCGAGTTCGATCCGCTTGGTGGCCGTGATGTTGCCGACGACCGTGCCATAGATTTGCGCGACGGAGACTTCCACGTCGGCGTCAACCTGCCCGCCCGTGGAGACGATGAGCGTGCCGTCCTGCGAACTGACGCGCCCTGAGAGGTGGCCGTCAACGCGCAGCATGCCTTTGAAGTTGGCCTCGCCGGTGAGGGTCGTGCCGTTGCCGACGAAACCGCTGAGAGTGCCTTCCTTGATGTCGCGTGCGAGCGATTCGCTTTCGCTGACGGCGCGGGTGTTTGTAGGTTGAGTTTCGCTCATGTTCCGTGCTCCGGTTGAAGAGGGTTGATCTGCGGTCGTGGTATTGCGACTCTGTGCGTCTGCCGCAGTGCCGAAAGCAGAAGTCGCCGGTTGGGGCTGCTCGCTCGGGTGCTCGCCGCCCGGTTGGTCTTTAGGATTTCTTCCCGGTCTAAACATCTAAGTCTCCCTTCACTATCTCTAGGGTCATGCGCTTGATGGCGATGGATATGGAAACAGGTCGTAGGGCTGTCTACAGCGGCGGACGTTTGCGGCCGACTCCCCACGGCCGTAGAAACTTCCGCATCTCTACTTGCTCGTGATGATAGCGGAAAAGCCGTGAATCGTGAATCGTAAATGGACGAAAGCTGTAAATCGTGAATCGTAAATCGTGAATAGAGAAAACCTGCTTTCTTCTATTCACGATTTACGATTTACGATTCACGGTCTCTCTTGTCTCTGGTCAAGTGTCGGAGAGATAAACTAAACTGCTCCGGCAATCAACCGCTGTGACAGGAATTAAATCGGTTTTTCACACGGGAGAAGTTTATGCCGAACGAGATGGTCGAATTTAAGAGCAACGGCGCGACGACCGAAGGCTATCTGGCCGTGCCGGAAGCGGGCAGGGGCGCGGGTGTCGTCGTCATACAGGAATGGTGGGGACTCGTGCCGCACATCAAAAACGTGTGCGAACGCTTCGCCGCAGAGGGCTTCGTCGCACTCGCGCCCGACCTCTACCATGGGCGCTCCACCACTTCGCCCGACGAGGCGGGCAAGATGATGATGGCTCTCAACATCGAGCAGGCGGAAAAAGATTTGCGCGGCGCAATCGAATATCTGCTCGCGCACGAGAGCGTCACGGGCGAACGCATCGGCACGGTCGGCTTCTGCATGGGCGGCGCGCTTTCGCTCTACGCCGCGTCGAAGAACGAACAGGTCGGCGCGTGCGTCGTCTTCTACGGCGGCCACCCGAAGGTCAAACCCGATCTCGACAACATGCGTGCGCCCCTGCTCGGCTTCTACGCCGAACGCGACGATTTCGCCACGCCCGCGGGCGCGCGCGAACTCGAAGCGAAATTAAAATCGCTCGGCAAGTCGGCGGAGATACACGTCTACGACAACGCGGATCACGCCTTCTTCAACGACGAACGCCCCGAAGTCTTCAACGCGACGGCCGCCGCCGATGCATGGCAACGCACCATTCGCTTCCTGCGCGAACATCTGGACGAGAAGGCTTAAGTCGGCGACAAAAAGCCGCGCGAGACGTCATAGAGTCAGGGGCGCGGCCGGCAAACGTTTAAAAGAGAAAGGGCAGACCCGGCGTTTAGGGTCTGCCCTTTCGTTCATGCTGACTCTGCTTTTCTGGTTCAAGACTCGCGACTCGTGCCGCTCGTCGCCTACTTGCCTCACCCACTTGAAGGAGAACGAAAGCGTCGGACTCCCCCAAGCCCAACGCTTTCGATTTTTTTATTCCTCTGAAGGAATGTTCGTTGCGAGAGACTATAGGCGAAGGCGCGCGGCACAGGGTTGCAGGGGCATTGAAAGTTTATTGCGATGTCGTTGCACGACGACGGTTGCATCCGCGCGGCTGATCGAATAAAACTTGTCAGGCCAGCCCGGCACCGTTATAGACCGCGCCCGTCCCCCGCGCCCGACCGGGCGGACGTTCAAACAAAACAGATGCGCCGCTTGAGGACGCCCCGGCCGTCCTGCCCAACACCTCGGAGTCAATTTAATGAACCCCCGCAACTATTTTTCACACCTTACTCGACGCCGGTCGATTGTCCCGTGTGCCCTGCTTGCTTTGTGCGCTGTCGCGTGCATGTGGCGCGCGCCCGTCGCTTTGCTGCCACGGGCAGCGGCGCAATCAATCGGTTTCGACCGCGAGCGCGGCCGCGTCATGCTCAGTCAGATCAAGAGCGATCTGAAGAAGAACTATTACGACCCGGCGCTGCGCGGGATGGACGTTGACGCGCGTTTTCGACAGGCCGAAGAAGAGATCAAACGCGCCGCGACCATCGGCCAGATCACCGCCGCCATCGCGCAGGCATTGCTCGACCTCAATGATTCGCACACCTTCTTCCTGCCGCCCACTCAAACTACGCACGTCGATTACGGCTGGGAGATGCAGATGATCGGCGACAAGTGCTACGTCATCGCCGTCAGGCCGGGGTCGGATGCGGAGGCGAAGGGACTGAAGGTGGGCGACCGCATCCTGTCCGTCAACGGCTTCGCGCCGACGCGCGCCGACCTGTGGAAGATGAGGTATTACTACCAGGCACTGAGTTTGCAGACCGGGTTGGCCGTCGTGGCGCAGAGTCCGAACGCGGCGGAGCGGCCGCTGGCGTTGGCCGCGCGTGTGCGCTCCGGCCCGGTGGTCTATCAGGGCGGGCTGCTCGAACTCAACCTTGAGGACGAAAAAAACCGGCGGCAGTTTAAGGACTCTCATCGCTACTACGCGGTCGGCGAAGACCTGTTGATCTGGCGCATGTCGCGCTTCAACCTGACGAAAGAGGGCGTCGACGACATGTTGAACAAGGCGCGCAAGAAAAAGGGGCTGATCCTAGACCTGCGCGGCAACGGCGGCGGGGCGGAGGAAACCTTGCTGCGCCTCATCGGCAACTTCTTCGAACGCGACATCAAAGTCGGCGACATCAAACGCCGCAATGAGTTGAAGCCGCTCGTCGCCAAATCGCGCGGCGGCGACATCTACACGGGCACGCTCGTCGTGCTGCTCGATAGCGCGTCGGGTTCGGCCGCCGAAGTCTTCGCACGTGTCATTCAACTTGAACGGCGCGGCACGGTCATCGGCGACCGTTCGGCGGGCGCGGTGATGCGCAGCAAAGTTTATATACACTCGGTCGGCCCCGACAGCGCGATCTTTTACGGGGCGAGCATCACGGACGCCGATCTCATCATGACGGACGGCAAAAGTCTGGAGCACACGGGCGTCGTGCCCGACAAACTGATGATCCCCGGCGGCATTCATCTGGCGACGGGGCGCGATCCCGTCTTGGCTTACGCCGCCGGCCTCCTCGAAGCGCCGCTCGACGCGGCCAAAGCGGGCGCGCTGTTTCCCTTCATCTGGTATGACGACATTCCGTAGAGGGCTTGGTAGAATTGCACGAGGCAAACTACAGTCGAGTCAATCGTAGAGAGTTTACAGGTCAGGGGAGAGGGTGATAGGCGCGCGCGTTTGTGCGCTCGCGCTTTGTTAGTTGACATGTTTATCGAAAGCAAAATCAAGACGAAACTGCTCAGGCAGATGGGCGAAGCGATCAAAGACTTTGGGATGATCGCGGACGGCGACCGCGTGATGGTCTGCCTCTCCGGCGGCAAAGACAGCTATACGCTGCTCGACCTGCTGCTCGATGTGCGCGAACGCGCGCCCGTCCATTTTGACCTGCTGGCCGTCAATCTCGATCAGAAGCAGCCGAACTTCCCCGCCGAAGTGTTGCCCGCTTATCTCGCGGGGCGCGGCGTGCCTTTTCGCATCGTCGAGCGCGACACGTATTCAATCGTCAAGCGGCTCGTGCCTGAAGGCAAGACTTACTGCTCGGTCTGCTCGCGTCTACGGCGCGGCATCATCTATTCAATCGCGCAGGAGGAAGGCTGCACCAAGATCGCGCTCGGCCATCACGCCGACGACATCATCACGACCTTCCTGCTCAACGTCTTCTTCGTCGGCCAACTCAAAGCGATGCCGCCCGTCCTGCGCTCAAACGACGGGCTGAACACGGTCATACGCCCGCTCGCCTACTGCCGCGAGACGGACATCGCGGAGTATGCCGCGCTCAAAGAGTTTCCGATCATCCCCTGTGACCTCTGCGGCTCGCAGTCGAATCTGAAACGCGCGCGCATCAAGCGGCTCGTCACGGAGTTGGAGCGCGAGATTCCGAACATACGCAGTTCGATGCTGACCGCGCTCGGCAGCGCCGTGCCCTCACACCTGCTCGACCCCAAACTCTTCGACTTCCGTAAACTCGCGCCCGTCTCCGCCGGAGACATCGAGGCCGAACTCGACTCGGCCATCGGCCACGCAGACCCCGAAGGCGAACTCATGCCCGCGCTCGTTTCGATCTCTTAGTTGAATGCCGTTCTATAGTTTTGCAGGAGGCCGGAAATGGACTCGTTCAATCTAATTGCTTCATGGACAGGCTGGCCTTTCATCGTGGCAGTTTTGCTTGCCGCTGGGGGATATGCGATTTGGCTTCAGAAGACTCGAATTGATCATCTCAAAGAGATTAATGATGGTTTAAAACAAAAGTCAGCTCCGTCGGATACACAAGCTTTACTACCCAATGCTTACGGCATACGAATATTATCCCCGGGTTCTCGTGATAAAGTCGGACACTCTTTTAATGTTAAAGGCGTTCTGCGGGAATTACCGAAGGGGTTTGAACTCTGGGTCTTTACCTGTAGGGGAGATGGTGAAGATATGGCGTATTGGCCTCAAGAATCTGCCAGAGTAGAAGGCAATGCATGGTTTTGCAGGGTGAATAATGTGGAAGGCGGCTCACAGAGAATTTTACTCTTCCTAGTGGGTGAACACGGAAGAGTCTTGATTAACTATTTCACCAAAGCGGGAAACGAAAGTAAGAATTGGCCGGGCATTACACAATTAACCAACGATATTATTCAGTGTGCATCAGTTGAAGTAACAGTCAGTTAAAGTCGATTGTGCATTCGTAATGCGGCCGAAGAATGTATCCAAGTTACCGCCGATAATTCCTTCCATTGGCTTTTACGCGCCTTGCCCTTTAGTTACCGCTTAACGGAACAGTCTTTTCGCTACCTTCACCCTTGCCCTTCGGCCGCGCGCTCGACGGCCTTCAGGACTTGCCGGCGATAGCGATGCGTGACGGGACGACGGCGGCCGATGCCGATGGCGTGGCGCGAGATGATGAGCGTCGGCGGGAGTTGTCGCCGCTTGAATTCGTTGGCGGGCGCTTCGACGCGGTTGAGCACGTCGAAGACGAGTTGCTGGTCATGTCCGGCCGCGACGATCTCTTCGGGCGTGGCCTTGCGCTCGAAGTAGAGTTTGAGAATGGGGTCGAGTTTGTCATAGGGCGGAAGCGATTGATCGTCGAACTGGCCGGGGGCGAGTTCGGCCGAAGGGCGTTTTTCGATGACTCGCACGGGGATGATTTCGCGCTCGCGGTTGACGTAACGCGAGAGCGCCCAGACCTCTGTCTTGAGCACGTCGCCGAGGACGGCGAGGCCGCCGTTCGTGTCACCGTAGAGCGTGCAATAGCCGAGTGCGAGTTCGCTCTTGTTGCCGGTGGAGAGCAGGAGGCGGCCTTCGGCGTTCGAGATCGCCATCAAAATATTTCCGCGCAGCCGCGATTGCGTGTTCTGCCGCGCGATCTCTTCCAGCCCCGTGCCGGGGTGTTCCAGCTTGAGTTCTTTGACCAGCACTTCGTAGGCTGCGCTGATCGGGTGTTCGATGGTGGGCATCCCTAAGCGTTCGCCGAGCGCGACGGAATCGTCCACGCTTCCGCGCGACGAAAACGGCGAGGGCATCATCACCGACAAGACGTTCTCTGCGCCGAGCGCCTCGCACGCCAGCGCGGCGACGAGCGACGAGTCGATGCCGCCGGAGAGTCCGAGCACGGCGCGCTCGAAGCGATTCTTGCGCGCATAATCGCGTATGCCGAGGACGAGCGCATCGTGTATGGTCTGGATGTCGTCGCCGGGCAGGCAATAGGTGTCGCACTCGTCGCAGTTCAAGTCAACCGAGCCGTAAAACTCCTCGAAGGGCGGCGCTTGCATGATGATCTGCCCCTTGTGATCCGTGACGATTGATGCGCCGTCGAAGATCACGCCGTCGTTCGCGCCGACGAGATTGACGAAGACGATGGGGACGCCCGCGGCCTTCGCGCGGTGCGAAACCATCGAGCAGCGTTGCCCCATCTTGCTCTTGTTGAAGGGCGAGGCGTTGATCGAGACGATCACCTGCGCGCCCATCGCGATGAGTTCGTCGGTCGGGTCATTGGCGTAGAGCCGCTCGCGCCAGTAGGTCTTATCGTTCCACATGTCCTCGCAGACGGCGACGCCGACGCGCACGCCTGCGATGTCGAAGAGGCGTCGCTCCTTTGACGGCTCGAAGTAGCGCGGGTCGTCGAACACGTCGTATTCGGGGAGCAGGGTCTTGTCGGCGTAACCGATGATCCGGCCGTCGGAGATGACGGCCGCAGAGTTGTAGAGTTTGCGCCCCTGTGGCTGCCCCGTCGGCCGCACCGTGCCGACGATGACGGTCAGCCCCGCGCTCGCCGCGCGAATCCATTCGAGCGGCTCGGTCGCGTGCGCGATCACGTCTCGATCCATGAACCAGTCGAAGGACATGTAACCCTGCACGGCGACCTCCGGCAACACCACCATGTCGCTCCCGTCCCTGCGCGCCTGCTCGATGGCGCGCAAACACTGCGCGACGTTGCCCTCGTAGTCGCCGTTCGTAGTGTTGATCTGCCCGATAGTGACGCGCATGATGTTCGCTCCTCAGAAGTGTGGTTGACTTTAAGCTGCTTCGACGTACTCGGCCAGACTGATCGGCTCCGGGATTGGCAACCCGTCCTCGCGCATGCCGCGCAAATGAAGTTCGACAGCTTCGCGCATCCGCCGCTTAACCTCTTCGACGGTTTTGCCGGTAGCGATGCAGCCGGGAAGATCGGGTAGATACGCCGAATAATTTCGCTCGCCCTTCTCAATGATCATTGCATAACGCATCTTCTATTTTCCTCACTATCGGGTCACGCCCGCTTGCGTCAGAACGCTTTTTAAAGTCTTCGGATGAACGTCATCGTTGAGATGTCCGGCAATGGTCACACGACCCGGTTTCGTCGGGTGTTTATACTGTCGGTGGCTGCCCCGCGTAACAACATGATACCAGCCATCTTTCTCAATCAGCTTGATCACGTCACGAACCTTCATGGTTTTTTATTAAAAATCAATAACCTTTGTTGTTCTTGATTGTCTGATGATGACGCGCATGGTGTTCGCTCCTCAAACGTGTTCGTTATTTGAAATCTTTGATCAGGATCATGTCCGTGATGGGGTTGCCGCGTGCGACGGCGAGTTGGCGGCCGTCGGGCGACCACGCATACCAGTTGATGAAATAGGTCTTGAGGTCTGCGAGTTGGCGCGGCGGGGCGTCGCCCTTGAGCGGCAGACGCCAGAGGCCGGACGCGCCCTCGCGCCGGACGACGTAATCTATGGCCTGCCCGTCGGGCGACCAGCGCAGCATGTCGAGACCCGGCGGCGCGTCGAACGTGCGGACGGGGTCTCCGCCTTCGACGGGCAGGACGGCGATCTGGCGCGGCGCGTTCGCCACGAGTTCGACGCTGCGCAGCGTGAAGAACGACTTGCCGTCGGGCGACAGACGCGCGTTGTTGATCGGCTTCTCCGTGACCCGCGCCGGCTCGCCGCCTTCGACCGGGACGCGCCAGAACGTGTAGTTGCTCGCGCCGTCGCGCGAGATGTAATAGACCGTGCGATTGTCGGGCGCGAAATGCGGGAAGCTGAACTGCTCGACGTTGCGCACGAGTTCGCGCTGGCCGCTGCCGTCGGCATTCATCACCCAGATGCTCCAACCGACCGAGCGGTTCGAGATGAAGACGATGAGCCGCCCGTCGCGCGAAACATCGGGCGAGGTGTCGTTGTTCGGGTCGAAGGTCAACTGCCGCTGCCCCGCGCCATCCGCATTCATCACCCAGATGTCGCCGTTGCCGCTGGCGCCGGATTGATAGACGATGCGCCCGTCGGGCATCCACGCGGGCGTGCCGGCGCTGCCCTCGTTGGTCAACTGGCGCGGGGCGTCGCTGCTGCCGCCCGCCGAGAGCCAGATGTCCGCGCTGTAGTTGCTTTGCAGCGCGAGGAGCGTGCGCGAGTCGGCCGTCAGGCTGACGCTCCTGTAAGAGTTGAGATCGTTGGTGATCTTCTGCGCCTCGCCGCCGGGGTAGGCGACAAACCATATCTGCTCGGGCGTGCTCGGCAGCGAGGCGCGGTCGCGCCCGTTGAAGACGAGGCCGCTGCCGTCCGAGAGCCACGCCAGCATCCCGATGCTGCGCCAGCGCGCCCCCGACACAGTGTGCGCCGCTCCGTCCGTCGCGCCGACGCTCTCGACGTTCATATAGTAGCCGTTCTCGTCCGTGCCCTTGACGGCGAAGGCGAGTTGTTGTCCGTCGGGCGACCAGGCGAGCGAGGGCATCGTGACGGGAGCTTTGCGCTGGACGAGCACGCGCTCGTCGCTGCCGTCCTCGTTCGCGATGAGCAGCGTGTCCTCGCTCGTCTTGGGCAGGTGACGGCGGAAGGCGAATCGCCTGCCGTCGGGCGAGAAAGTGATTGCGCTGTCAACGTCGCTGGTGATCTTCTGCGGCGCGCCGCCGAGGGGCGACGGCACTCTGTAGAGTTCGCCGAGGTTGCCGCCCAGAGGGACGGTGACGTAGTACAAAAAAGCACCGTCGGGCGAGAAGGTGAGGCCGTTGTAGCTAGACTCGCTCGGCGCGACGAGTTCCTTCTCGGTCGTCGTCGCCAACTGCCGCACGCGCACGCTCAGTTTGCCGCCCTCGTACACCGTGCGTGCGACGTACTTGCCGTCGGGCGAGAGCGTCGCGATGAGCGTCTGCCCCGCCGCCTGCAGCTTCGTGAACTTCATGTTCTGCAACGAAGCGACCGGCGCGCCCGGCTTTGAACGCAGCCCGCGCGTGAAGTAGTAGACGCCGAACGCGAGACCCACGAGCGCGACGAGCGCGACGAGGCCGAGGGCGAAGGGCGTGATGGTGAAATTCCTGCGCCGCTTGCCCCCGGCGGCGAGCGCCCCTCCTGCGCCGGAGTTCGTCACGGTATCCTGTGCCGCGAGACCGCCCGCCGTCGTGCGCCCCGGCGCACCGGGCGCGATTGTCTGCCCGGCGGCGTTCCCGACGAAGGTCGCGCCGAGCGTGCTGCCCGCCGTGCCGCCTGTGGAGGCGGAGAAGCCCGGCACAATTGAATGGTCGAGCGACATCCCCGCGTCGAGCCTTTGGCGCAGGCGTTGCAGCTTCGCGAGCATCTGCTTGGCGGTCTGGTAACGCGCGTCGCGGTCTTTGGTCAGCGCGTCCGTGACCACTTCCTGCAAGGCTTCCGAAGTCTCCGGCAGATGTTGCGCGAGCGGCGGCGGTTCGGCGTCGAGAATGTTGACGATGACGTGGCTCGCCGAGCGCCCCTCGAAAGGCACGTGTCCAGTCAACATCTCGTAGAGCACGCAGCCGAGGCTCCAGATGTCTGTGCGCGCGTCCACCTGTTCGCCGCGCGCCTGTTCGGGCGACATGTAGGCGACCGTGCCCATGATCGCGCCGGGGTTGGTGTTGACGAGAGCGCGCGTGGCCGCCTCCGTATCCACGGCCGAAGCGCCCGCGCGGTTCGTCACTTTGGCGAGCCCGAAGTCGAGCACCTTCACATAGCCGTCGGCGCGCACCATCACGTTCTCCGGCTTGATGTCGCGATGCACGATCCCTTCGGCGTGCGCCGCCGCGAGCGCGCCCGCGATCTGCGACGCGAAGTCGAGCGCCTCGCCGAGTTTCAGGCGGCGCGCGCCGATATGCTCGCGCAGGGTCGTGCCCTGCACAAACTCCGTGGCGAAGAAACGCGCGCCCGTCTCGGTCTGCCCGATGTCGAAGACGGTCAGGATGTTCGGATGATTGAGGGCAGAGGCGGCGCGCGCCTCCTGTATGAAGCGGCTCATGCGATCCTGATCCGTCGTCACATCCGCATGCAGGAACTTGAGCGCGACCGCGCGATTCAACTCCGTGTCGAGCGCGCGATAGACCTCGCCCATGCCGCCCACCCCTATGAGCGACTGGATTTCATAACGTCCGATTCGTGTCCCCGCTTCAAGACTCATGCGCGCGCGAGCGTTGACCTCTGCAATAAAATTGCCGTCGCTAATGTTCGAGTTCGTTCGTCGAACATTCTAAATCGAAGCAGAGGGGAAACAAAGAACCTTTTGACTACGGGGAAATGGATGACCCGATACGAGAACTCGCACGCTTCCTATGGACGAGAACTCGCACGCTTCCTATGCGCCCGCCGCACGCTTCCTGCGCGAACGCGCGGCGCGACCGTGGCCGCCGCCGCCCGGCGTCTCGATGCGCACGCGGTCGCCCGCCTGCAAATGCCGGGAGCCTTTCGCCTCGATGCGCCGCACGCGCTCGCCGCCGCCCTCTTTAACGCTCACCACCGAGTCGCGCCCGGCGCGTCCGTCCTCGCCGCCCGCGAGTCCGTAGGGCGCGCGCCTGCGCCGGTCTGCGAGCAGAGACATGCGCGCGTCAACCAGCGTTTCGATCTCGCGCACGACGCCGTTGCCCCCGCGCCTGCGCCCCCGCCCGCCTGAGTTTTCGCGAATCGCATACTCGCGCACGCGCAGAGGATAAGCGTATTCGAGCGCCTCTACGGGCGTGTTCAAACTATTCGTCATGTGCGTGTGAACAGCGCTCAGGCCGTCGTGCGTGGGACGCGCGCCCATGCCGCCCGCGACCGTCTCGTAGTAAGCGAACTCGCGCCCCGTACGCGCGTCCATGCCGCCGATAGTCAGGTTGTTCATAGTGCCCTGACTCGCCGCCGGAATGCGTCCGGGCAACGCCCGCGCGAGCGCTTTGAACAACGCATCAACGATGCGCTGCGACGTTTCGACGTTTCCGCCCGCGACGGGTGCGGGCGCAATCGCGTTGACGATTGTCCCGCGCGGCGCGACGACTTCAATCGGCTCCATCAGCCCCGCGCTCGCCGGAACTTCGCCCGCGCCGAGCAGGCAGCGGAAGACGTATGCGACTGCCGAGACCGTGATCGCCTCCACCGCGTTGATCGGCCCCGCAACCTGCGCCGCGCTGCCCTCGAAATCGACGCGCGCACGTGCGCCTTTGATCTCCACGCGCACGCGAATCACGCACGGCGCATCATTCACGCCGTCGTCGTCGAGGGCGTCTTCCGCCTCATAAACTCCGTCGGGAATCTCGCTGATCGCGGCGCGCATCATCCGCGCCGAGTAGTTGATGAGGTGCGCGGCGTAGGTTGCGGCTTCAAGCGCCCCGGCGCGCGCGACGATCTCCAGCAGGCGCGTCGCGCCCGTCTTGAGCGAGCCGGTTTGCGCCGCGAAATCCGCGCGCCGCTCGTCCGCCCCGCGCACGTTCGCCAGCAACAGGCGCATCACGTCTTCGTTCACACGCCCGCCGCGCATCAGGTGAACGGGCGGGATGCGCAAGCCCTCGCCGTACACGTCCGTCGCCATCCCCATCGAACCCGGCGAACCGCCGCCGATGTCCGCGTGGTGCGCGCGATTGGCGACGTAAAAAAGAGGAGAAGGGGAAAGGTGGAAAGGGGAAAGGTGGAAAGGGGAAAGGTTGCGACCGGAGCGCGCCGCACCGCCCTGAACTGAAACGGCCGCATCGCCCTGCTCTGAACTCTCCGCGCGGCCTCCTGTGCCCGCCGCATCATACGCCGCGCCTCGATCTCCGACCGCAGCACGCAACGCGCGGCTTCGCGCACTTCCCTTTCCCACTTCCCCCTTCAACTTTGCCCCCGCGCCCGTCCCTCCGACGGCGAAGACGCCCGCGACGAGCGTCACGTCCGGCAGGTGCGTGCCGCCTGCGAACGGATCGTTGAGCGCGATCACGTCGCCCGGTTCGATCCGTGTTTCGCGCAGCGCGGCCGCCACGGCCATCGGCATGCTGCCCAGATGCACGGGCATGTGGTCGCCCTGCGCGACGACGCGCCCCGCCGCGTCGAAGACGGCGCACGAGTAGTCGCGCCGCTCCTTGATGTTCGGCGAGTGCGCCGTGCGCCGCAGGGAGATGCCCATCTCCTCCGCGACCGACGTGTAGAGCGCGCGGTAAATTTCCAGCGTCACAGGATCGAAGTTGGGATCGCGTTTCATCGTTCGATAATCAGGTCGCATTTACATCTCTCGATAATCAAGCTGCGTTTCATAGCTCGATGATCAGATTGCCGTCGGCGTCAACGCGCGCGCGCGCACCCGCGGGCACGAGCGTCGTCGAAGAATACTCCGTGACGATGCAGGGCGTTCTGAGTCGCGCGCCCGCAAGCAGGCGTTCGCGCGCATAGAGGCCGACGCGCGTTCGTGTGTTCGTAAAGTAGGCAAACGCGCTCGCGTGCGGAGCGACGAGCGGAGCGCCCGCGCTGCGTGCGATGCGTTCGCGCTTGAGTCGTCCTACCAGCCCGCGCGAGCGCAGGCGCGCGCTGACCACCTCGACCGCGCTCTCTTCCTGCGCGTAGCCGTAGCGCGCGAGGTGTGCGCGATGAAACGCGGCGGCGAGCGTGCGGCGCGGCTTCCATTCGATCTCCAACTCGAACGACTGTCCCTTGTAACGTGCGCCCACGCTCGCCGCGTGTCGCTGTCGTTCTTCAACGAAACCTTCGCGCTTGAGGGCGGCGCGTGCGGCGCGTTGCATCTCGCGAAACGCGCGTTCGAGTTCCGCGAGTCGGCCGCCCGCCGCATCGAGCATGACCGTGCGGCTCGCATCGAGAACGACATCCGAAGAGAGCGCGCCGAGGGCGGACAGCGCACCCGGCCGGCGCGGCACGATGACGCGGGGGATACCTAAACTCGCTGCGAGCGCAACGGCATGCAGGCCGCCCGCGCCGCCGAACGAGACGAGCGCGAACGCGCGCGAGTCGAACCCGCGCTCGACCGACACGACGCGCAGAGCGCGCTCCATCCCCGCGTTCACCACGCGCACGACGCCGAGCGCCGCCTCGTGCGCCGTAGTCCGTCTCCCGCTCGCCGCGCTCATCTCGCGTGCCAGTTGCGAGAGCGCCTTGTGTGCGCGCTCCGTGTCCAACTCGAACTCGCCGCCGAGCAGCCCCGCGCCGCCGAAGCGTCCGAGCACGAGGTTGGCGTCGGTCACGGTCGGGAGCGTGCCGCGCCCGTAGGCGGCGGGGCCGGGACTTGCGCCCGCCGACTCAGGCCCGACGCGCAAACTCCCGCCCGCGTCCACGCGCGCGATTGAACCGCCGCCCGCGCCCACCGTGTGTATGTCGAGCACGGGGACGGCGACCGGCAGCGCGGCCACCATCGCCTCGTTCGTCGTACGCAGACGCCCTCCGGCGCACAGGGACACATCGGTCGAAGTGCCGCCCATGTCGAAAGTGATGATGTCGGGCGACCCGGCCGCGCGCGCCGCATCGAGCGCGCCCACCACTCCGCCCGCCGGCCCCGACAGGATAGTCCGCACCGGCTCGCGCGCCGCCGCCACGGCCGAGATGCTCCCGCCCGAAGATTGCATCACGCGCAGACGCGGCGCGCGCAGCTTCTTCAGATACGCGCCCATCAGCGGTTGCAAATAAGCGTTGATGGCGACCGTGGAGGTGCGTTCAAACTCTCGATATTCCGGCAGGATTTCGTGCGACACGGAGAGCGGCACGCCCAGACTTTCGAGCGCGCGCGCGATCAACTTCTCATGTTCCGGCCGCACGAACGAGAACAACAGGCAGATCGCCACCGACTCGACGCGCGCACGCCGCAAACGCTCCGTCAATTCGGAGAGCGCGCCGCTCTCCAATGCTTCCAACACCTCGCCCGTCGCCGTGATGCGCTCACGCACGCCGAAGCGCAGCGCGCGCGGGATGAGCGCTTCCGGTCGTACGGCATCCAGATCGTACAGCGCAGGTCGCGCCTGCCGTCCGATGGCGAGCACGTCCTCGAACCCGGCGGTTGTCACGAGCGCGGCATGCGCGCCGCGCCTTTGCAGGAGCGCGTTCGTTCCCACGGTCGTGCCGTGGACGATCTCCAACTCGCCGACGCTTACATTCACGTCAGTCGCGATGCGCCGCAAGCCTGCGACGATGGCGCGCGAAGGGTCGTCGGGCGTGGAGGCGAGTTTGAAGATGCTCAAACTGCCGTCGCGCGCCGCATAGACGAAATCCGTGAACGTCCCGCCCGTGTCCACGCCGACGCGCACTACGTCGCGCCGCGAGTTTCGTTGTGCTGATTTAGAAGAAGGCACGGATGATTTTAAAGTGCGGAGAAGATAAAGACGGCGCGCGCACTCTCTCTTCACGCTCGCGCGCCGTCCGGTTTAAAAAGTCGCGTGGCTTTCTCAAACGCCTTCCGGTGTCGCCCAACTGCCGCTCTGGTGCGAGCGGCGCGCGGCGTCGAGCACGAGTTGGGTGCGGTGGCCGTCGGCGAACGTGGCCGCGTCCTCGACCGTCGTGCGCCCTTCGCCGAGGGCGCGTACGATCTCTTGCGCGAAGCGCGTGAAGCCGCGCGCCCAGCCGTTGTCGTGCATGCCGGGGGCGAGTTCACCGCGCGCCGTCTCGACGCGCTGCCACGCGCCCGCTCCGAGTGCGGCGTGCCACAGCGCGCCGTCGCCTTCAACCTTTAGCGCGCCCCGCTCGCCGAAAATTTCCAGCCGATGCAGAGGCTCGCCCGCTTCGACGAAAGACATGGAGACGCTGGCGGTCGCGCCCTTCTCGGCCAGCAAGTCGCCGCCGGAGAAGTTGAGGATCAAGTTCGCCGCGTCGTCGGAAGTGACGGCGCGCAGTGCGCCGCTCGCGGCATCGGGGCGCGCGCTCGTGTGCGTGGAGAGTTGGCAGAAGACGCGCGCGACTTGTGCGCCTTCGAGCAGCCAGTGGAATCCGTCTACGACGTGCGAGCCGATTGCGCCGAGCGCGCCGCCGCCCACACTCGCGTCCGACCACCAATCCCAGGCGCGCCCCTCGCCCGCGCGCGAGTCTGCGCGAAAAGTTAATGATGCGTGGCGGACGCGGCCGATCTCGCACGCACGCAGCATGGCGCGTGCGCGTCGCCGCCCTTCCAGGAAACGAAGTTCGTGGTCAACGAGCGCGAGCGTGCCCGCCGCATCTGCCGCGCGCCGCATCTCTTCTGTCTCGGCGGCGTTCATCGCCAGAGGCTTTTCGCAGAGCACTGCCTTGCCGCACGCTAACGCATGGAGCGTCATCTCCAGATGCGTCGCGGGCGGCGTCACGATGCTGACGAGATCAACATCCGGGTGCTCTACGACTTCGCGCCAGTCGCGTCCGACGAACGGAATCTCGAACTCGCGCGCGACCCCTTCGGCGCGTTCGCGGCGCGCGCTCGCAATCGCCACGACCCGCGCGCCCTCACACGCGCGAAAGCCCGGTATCTGCGTCGAACGCGCGAAGCCCGTCCCGATGATGCCGATGCCGATAGAGTTTCTGTTAGTCAAAACCTGTCCCCGCGTCGAAAGCTATTTTTGCAATGGACTCTAAACTTGAGTGAACGCGGCGGGCAATGAAAAACGGAGAGGCCGGGCGCTGTACCCTAATCTCTCCGTTCTCAATCGCAAATTAATGCCCTCTGTAGGATTCGAACCTACAACCAACGGATTATGCTTACCACTTCGGCTTTCGCCGCACCCCGATTAACCGGCAATCGAGATTCGTGGTCTGGACTTTCTCTTCGCTTTATGCGTCTGCCGTCAAGTCTCTACACCTTCCCCGCCGGCGGCGGGGCTTGGCTCGGGATTACCATCTCGCTTTCGCGGCTTAGGCTTCCCCGAATTTGGCAGATTCTACAAACGCACCTGAAACGATTCCGAAGTTAATCCGGAGTCGAGTGTGATACGCTCGCAACCCGTCTTTGGAGGTCGTATGGAAAGAATTTGCCTCATCTGCAAAGTGAATTTGACGGCCAGGCAAACTAAGTTCTGCTCACGCCGATGCAAGAACGCTGTCACAAACAATAGACATCAGAATTATGTATCCCAGCAGCAGCGCGGCCGCAAGAGGAGGCAATCGCTGATTGAGCAGAAAGGTGGACGTTCGGGAACGATGTGGTTACAGCCGCAACAGAGCTGCGCTGGCTTTTCATCACATTGATCCCACGACCAAGTCCATTCCAATCGACCTCAGACATTGCTCGAACACCTCTTTACAGACCCTTCTGGAAGAAGCGCTGAAGTGCCAGCTTCTTTGCCTGAATTGCCACGCAGAGATTCACAATCCCAGATTTTCCACTTAGACCTTTCAAAGAGCTGAGTCCGCTGCTCTAACCATTGAGCTAAGAGGGCTGAAATCTCCCGAAGTGCGGCGGCAATTATAGGGGCGCGTGCCGGAGGCCGCAAGCGGAGGCTTCTTTAGGTGGAGCCTTCGCTTCGACCGAATTCGGGCGCGGCCATGAGATTCTCGATCTGGCGGAGGTGGCGTCCTTCGTGGAGGCCTATGAAGGCGAGCCACTGTGCGGAATTGAATTCGCCGAAGGCAGGGTGCGGGTAGGTGGCCGCGCCGAGGTCGGCCGATTCGAGGCGCGGGCGCAAGTCTTCGATGGCGGCGCGCGTGCGTGCGAGATTGGCGAGCGCTTCGGCGAGCGTGATGTTGCCGCCCGGTCGCACCCGTTCGGGCGCGGTCAATTTTACGTCCTTTACCTGTTCGATGTAGTGGTCAAGGGAGAAAGGCTGGAAGGGCGGCGCGCTCGCGGCCGTGTGCGCGGCCGCATCGCTGCTGCTGCCGTTGCCCGCGTTGATCGCGGCCGCTACATTACCCTCGCTCTTTTTGAGCAGCATGCCGATGAGTTGCGCCATGTTCTGCTCGGTGATCGAGAGGTGGTCTATGATCTCTGCGATTGACCAGGCGCCTTCTGCGGGGCGGAAAGTTTGTTGCGCTTCGCTTAAATTTTCGACGCGCTCGGTGAGTTGCCGGCGCACCGTGTCGTTGGCGGCGTAAATGTCCGCGATGCTCTGGTAGATCAAGGGGGTTTGACTCCTTTAGTTTGAAAGTCTGCCGCTTCCGCATGTTCCTTCTTCAACTGAGCACGACGGCTTGCGGGCTGAGGTGTAAGACGTGCCAGCGCAGATAACTGCGCACCGGGTCGGGGCTGTTTTGATAGTAGCGCACGAAGCCCGTGCGGATGAGCAGTATCTCCGGCTGCAACCATTCGAGGCGGATGACGGGGTTGAACGAGATCGGCGTGCCGCCGCTGCCTGAAGACACGGTGGCATCGCCCGGCTGATTAGCTTTGCCGCCGGCCGTCGCCGTGGGGGCGCGTTTCAGAGTGGTCGCATCATAGGTGGCGGAAGCGGCGAGCAGGGGATCGCGCAAGGGGAGGCGCGCGCCGGTCGGCGAGTTGCCCGCGGCGTCGTAGATCGCCACGTCGGTCTCTGTGGCCGTGGCGACCTTCGAAGAGTCGGGCGACCAGACGGGCGCAGCTTCCATCAGTTGATCGTCGAGGAGACGTTCTTTACCGTCGGCGCGCTCGATGATGCGCGGGCGACCGGCGAACTCCCTGCCCTCGTTCATGCGTGCTTCGAGTTCGTCCTGACGGCAGGCGAGCGCGGCGAGCGCGCGGCTGTCCGGCGACCAGGCGAGGTTCAGGTAAATGAGACCGTCGCGCGTGGTGAGCGGTCGCAGGTTTTCGCCGTTGCGGTCGGCGAGGTAAATCTGATCGGTTTTGAAGACGGGGACGGGCGCGATGAGCGGCGCGGCCGAGGCGGTCGGCACGGGCGACGCATTCGGGTCGAAGACGGGCGGCGCGGAGGGTAGTTCGTCGGGCGGCGTCGGACTCGGCGTCGCGTTCGGCCGCTCGCGACCGATGAACGCGATCCACTGCGCATCGGGCGACCACTCGACGGCGGCCAGCGTAATGCCTTCCAAATTCTGCGGCAGGATGTTGCGCACAAACATGCCGTCCGCGCCGTAGAGGTCTATGCGAAAAGTGTTTTCGGCGGGCTGGCCGCCTCCCGGATCGTAGAGCGCGAGCGCGCGCTGGCCGTCCGGCGAGACGACTGTGCGCAGCAGCGCTTCGTCCTTGCGGTTCGTCTCAAACTGCGTCTTCACGGCCGCGAGCAGTTCTTCGGGCGCTTCGTTCTTTAAATTTTCCGGCACTGCTTCGTCGCGGTCAGGCTCCAGGCGAAAGGCGAGCCGCGCCGCCGGCACGTCGCGCAGGGCGCGCGGGCGCACCGCGCTGATCCCTAACTTCTCGCCGACCGATCTGCATCCGCCCGCGCCGAACACAACCGCGAAGAGCGCACACATGATGACCGCGCCGACACGCGACTTCGATGCCTGATGCGCGATAACGGACGAAGGCAAACGCCCTTGATTTCCCTGCTTGATTTTTTTGCTCATCTTAAGCGGGAAATGATAGGAAGCCGCGCCCGGCTCTGTCAACGTGCGGCTCTCTTAATGTGCGGTTCTCTCAATCGTGCGACTTCGGTCAATGACGAGGCGTGCGCGGAGAGACGGGGTGCGCGGCGCGTCTCTGCGTGCGGCGCGGCGCGAGCGGGGCGGGCGCGGCGGGCAGTTCCGAGGGGTCGCCCGTCAGTTCGCGTGCGAGCGCGGGGTCGAGCGCGAACAGGGCGCGCATCGTCGTGCGCGGCGAGAGGTGTGCGCGATCCGTGTGGTCGTGTTCCACGCAGTTGTGCGCGAGGGCGCGCGCCGTGCGTCGCGCGAGCGTCTCGACGCCCGGCGTGCGCGCGATGTAAGCACGCACGGCGAGCGCGCCGACCAGATCGCAAGTTAATTCTTCGCCGCGCCGCACGCTGATGCGCAACCCGGCCGCGCGCCCCGCGCGCTGCGCCACGCCGCGAAAGAGCGCGCGCAAACTGCCGCCCGCCCCGTCGGCCACGTGCGTCAACTCGTGCGCGAGCACGCCGAGCATGCCTTCGTCCGAGCGCAAGCCCGCGAGGAAGATCGTGCCGAAGCGAATCGTGCGCGGCTCTCTGTAGAGCACAGAGGCGTTGTCGCGCAGTTCCATGTCGGGCTTGATCACGCTCACGCGCGCGAGACGCGCGAAAGCCGCGCGCACGACCGCCGACTGCCTGATGCCGTACTCGCGCAGGAGTCTCCTCAAAGACTCGGCCGCCAGCAGTTTTGCGACCGGCAGCAGACGCTCCGCGCGTTCCGCTCCCGCCAACACTTCCGCGTGGCGCAGAGGCAGCGACGGCCGCGCCTGCATCTCGTCAATCGGCGCGCTCCCCTGCGGGTCTAGTTCCCGCTCCGCACACGTGACGTTCACCGCGCGCCGCACGAGTTCGTCAATATTGCGACCCGCCTCGACGCGCCCCGCCTCGCGTTGAACCTTCGCGCGACGACCCTGCGGCGACTGCGCCCGCGCAAACGGCACGACCGACGCCAACTGGCACGCACACAAGAACGCCGCGCACCACGCCCACGCACGCGGCCGACGCCGCTTTGTTTGCTGCACGCTGTCTGATGTCGGTTGTGGCATCGGGGTCTGTGAGATCAACGATTGCGCCAGACGGGTTTGCGTTTCTCCATGAACGCATTGACGCCCTCATTGGCGTCCTCGGTTTTCATCAACTCGTGCAGGTAGAGGCTCTCTACGCGCGCCAGCACTTCTTCCAGTCGCTCCACGCGCGCCATGTCGAGCGCGCGGCGCGTGAACTCCAAAGCGGGCGCGGACAGTTCGCGCAGACGCGCGAGTATCTCCTGCCCCTTCGCTTCGAGCGCGGCGGGCGCGACGACGTAGTTAACGAGTCCGAGCCGCAGGGCTTCGGGCGCGTCTATCAATTCGCCCGTCAGAATGAGTTCTCGCGCGCGCCGCTCGCCGATGATGCGCGGCAACATGATGGCGGCCACCGGCGGGAAGACGCCCAACTTGATCTCTGGCTGACCGAAGCGCGCGCGCTCCGTGGCGACGACGATGTCGCACGCCGCCACCAGCTCACACCCGCCGCCGAGCGCCGCCCCGTCCACCAAGGCCACGACCGGCTTAGCCATCGCCTCCAGCGCGCGGAAGATGTTATGAAACGATTCGAGCATCTGGTAGATCGTCTCCGGCACGTGCTCCTCAATCGCCACGCCCGCGCTGAATGCACGCGCCTCCGGCGCGGCCTCAAACACGATGGCGACCATATCGCGCGCGCCCGCACACTCTTCGAGCGCGCGCCCCATCTCGCGCATCATCGCGATGTTCAAAACGTTCAACGGCACGCGCGCCAGACTGATGCGCCCGACGCGATCCTCGATGGTAAAACGTATGTGCCGGTAGCTACTCATAAGTGACAGGTGACAGGTGACAGGTGACAGGTGACAGGATAAAGACAAGTGTTTGCTCTTGTCACCTGTCACTCGTCACCTGTCACGCCTAAAGCATTTGCCCGCCGTCAACCCGGATCACCTCGCCGGTGATGTGGCGCGCGGCCTCGGAGCAGAGGAACGAGACGACGGAGGCGACTTCTTCCGGTTCGCCGATGCGCCCGAAGACTGTCTCACGCGCGGCCTCTTCGATGATCTCTGCGGGCAGGCGTTCGATCATCGGCGTGCGTATGAAGCCGGGCGCGACGGCGTTGACGTTAATCCCTTCGCGCCCCAGATCGGCCGCCGCCGTGCGCGTGAGCGCGATGACCCCGGCCTTCGATGCCGCATAGTTGCTGATGCCGAAACGACCGCGCAGGGCTTCGATGGAAGCGACGTTGACGATCTTCCCCGCCCCTTGCGCGCGAAACGTGCCTGCGACGGCGCGTATGTAATTGAACGTCCCCTTGAGATTCACGTTCAGCACACGCTCCCATTGCGTCTCGGTCATCTTCCACAGGGGCGCATCCTCGGTCGTGCCTGCGGCATTGACGAGGATGTGTAGGCCGCCGAGGCGCACGCGCGTCTCGGCAATGATGCGCTCGGCCTTGCCGTAGTCCGCCACGTTTGCGTGAAAACTGACGACGCGCGCGCCCGCATCCCGCATCAGGCGCGCGGCCTCCGTCATCAAATCCTCGCCCGCCAGATCAACGATGACGACGCTCGCCCCGCCACGCGCGAACTCAAGCGCACACGCGCGGCCGATGCCCGAAGCCGCGCCCGTGACGATGGCTACCTGACCGTCGAAATTCATCAGCGCATCAATCGTTCATCCGTCCCGCTGCATCCGATGCGGTTACTCGCCCGCGCCGCCCTTTTGCCCCAGCGTGTAGAGCCAGCCCTCGTAGAGCCGTTTCTGTTCGGGCGTCTGCTGCGCGAGCGGCACGAGGCGATAATTCTCTTCGGCGCGGCCGCCGAGTTTGATCGTGATGGTGCGCAGTTCGTCCAGACGAAAGACGGTGAGCCGCACTTCGTCGCCGGGTCGCCGATCTTCGAGCCGCGCGTTGAAGGTAGTCAAGTTCACGCGCTGTCCGTCGAGCGCGACGATCTGGTCGTTGAAAGTGATCCCCTGATTGTAAGCGGGCGTGCCTGCCGGCACACTTGAGACGACGAGACGGTCGGCGTCCTGCCGGAGGTTCGCGCCGAAGTAGGCTTTCGGCGCGGCGGGTTTCGACGCATCGCCCGCAGAAGCGGCGGCGACCGTTTCCAAACGCAGGCCGACGCCGGCGAAGGCCGTGTTGTAATCAAGTTCCTCGCGCCCGCGCACGAAACGCCGGAAGAAATCGTCGAGGCTCGCGCCCGCCGCCTGTTCCGCCGCGCGCTGGAAATCTTCGGGCGTGTAGTTGCGATTCTTCTTCGCAAACTCGTTATAGAGCGTGCGCATCACGTCGTCGAGCGAACGCGCGCCGGCCGAGCGGCGGCGGATTTCGAGGTCGAGCAGGAGCGCGACGATGGCTCCCTTATCGTAATAAGAGATGGCCGAGTTGAGCGAGTTTTCATCCGGGCGGTAATACTTGATCCAGGCGTCGAAGCTGGCCTCTTCGATGCTCTGCTCAAGGCGACCCGGCGTGTTCTGCAAACCGCGAATCGCGTTGGCAATCGTCGTCAGGTATTCCTTGTCCGAGATGACGCCGGCGCGGCGCGAGAGAATGTTTTCGTAGTAGCTCGTGGCGCCTTCGGCGACCCACAGCAGGCGCGTGTAATTCTCGCCCGTGTAATCGAAGGGGCCGAGCGCGTCGGGGCGGATGCGTTTGACGTTCCAGAGGTGGAAATATTCGTGCGCGACGAGCGAGAGGAAATCATCCCAGGAGGCTTCGGGGCGGAATGCGTAGCGACGCCAGATGAGCGCCGTCGAGTTCAGGTGTTCGAGTCCGCCGCCGGCCGACGGGTGGAGCATCAACATGAAAGTGTAATCGCGATAAGGCACGTCGCCCATCATCTCGATTGACGCCTCCACGATCTTCTGCACCTCGCGCCGCATGCGCTCCGGGTCGTAATTGCCCTCGCCGTCAATCACGATGCGGTGCGGAACATTGCGCACCTCGAAAGAGATCGTCTTGAAGTCGCTGACGAGAAAGGGCGAGTCGTACAGCACGTCGAAGTTCTCTGCGCGGAACGTGTTGCGTTGCCCTGAGACGGCGGGCAACCCGGTCGCCACCTTCCAATCGCCGAACGGCACGACGCGCACGCTCGAAGGCGCGGCGAGATGCCCGTCCACATACATCAACAGCGCGGCATTGTTCCAGAAGGCGTGCCGGTCGTGCAGTTCGTTCGTCCGCACGGTCAGTTCGTTGGCATAGACGCTGTAGGTCGCGCGCACTTCACGCGCCGTGCCGTTCGTCTCCACGCGCCAGGTGTTCTTGTTGATCTTGCGCCAGGCGAGCGGCCTGTTATTGCCGCCCGCCTCGGTCGCCGCGAAATCCTGCACGTGGCGGGCATACTCGCGCACGAGATACGACCCCGGCGTCCAGACGGGCATCACGAGGTCAAGCTGTGCAGGCAGGTTTGCCGCGCCGCCGCCGCCGCCGCGCCCGACGCGCATTTCAACCTGCAACAGGTGCGTGTGCGGTTCGGGCATCGAGACCGTGTAAGAGATTTCCGGCGCGGCACCGGGCGCGGGCGTGTTCCGCTGCTGCGCTCCCGCGCCCTGAGCCGCGGCCAAAACCAGAACCCACACGAACGACAACAGAGAGGTGCGACGTAGAAGCATATTATGCAACTTTCCTTTACTTATGCCGGATGTACAGGAGAAAGCCTTCCGATCCCGCATCTTACTACGAAACTCGACACGGCGACCAACACGCCCGCGACGAAACTTTTTACCTTCCCCAAACGAAGAAAACAATTGCATTTACCAAGCTCTAACAGGTAATCTTCGTCGTGCTGTGGATATCTCCTCTCCCAGACATCTGCCGTGCCCCCGCAGGCTAAGTATTCACGGGCACACGAAACCCGTGCCGCCGGAGATAAATCACCGCAGCAATGCGAGAACTGACTACAAGGAATCTATTAGAACAGCGCGAGCAAATTCCGGACGATACTCAGTGTGACCTCCGTCACCCACTCAACCGTCCCATCGTCGTCAACAGGTTCTTCGCCGGGATCAATCGAACCGGGGTGTGTCCCTCCGCATGTCGAAGACGGGGTTGGCGGAGGGGGAGGAACAATGGAGGGATGGATAACACCTTCGGCAAAAGCAGCGTGGGCAAGCACAATGGTTAAAATTGTAACGGCGCAAAATTGTCTAGAGACTTTCATGGTTTCTCCTGAAATAAAGGTTGCGGTCAGCGATAGCCAGCTAAACTATCTATGAGTTAAACGCTGACAAATAACTTTCAGAGTCATCATAGGCAAAGGTTCAATCGCTTGCAAGTTAATTAGCAACATACTGGAAAGGTAACGCTTACATGGATTTAACAGGTCAAGTCTCCCACCAACGAAATACCTCTATGCTCCCGCTCGAAGAGCTGGTCAATCTTCGCTGCAAGGCTGCCAAGCAATTTGAAGAAGCAGGCGACTATGAGGCGGCGTGCGTCTCTCTATCGGAATGGTGGGAGGGGGTCGGCGAGCGTCCGAGAGTTGACGATTTGGAGACCGGGTGCGCGGCGGAGATATTGTTGCGGGCGGGCGTTTTAACGGGATTTATCGGCAGTTCCAGGCAGATTACAGACGCGCAGGAAACGGCCAAAGATTTAATCAGCGAAAGTATCAGACTCTATGAATCACTGCGGGAAACCGAGAAAGCAGCGGAGGCGCAAACTGAACTCGGCCGTTGCTATTGGAGGGCGGGAGCCTACGACGACGCGCGCGTGATACTGAGCCAAGCGCTCGCACAAATATCTCCGGCGAACGCCGCGCAGCGAGCCGCGACCTTACTTTGGAGTGCGATGGTCGAGGCCAGCGCGACCCGTTACAGCGATGCCCTGCTCTTTCTAACCGAAGCCGCGCCTTTATTTGAGGCCAGCGACAACGATGCCCAGAAGGGTTTTTTCCACATGGAACTCGCCATCGTGCTGGAAGCCCTGAGCGCCGGAGGGCAGCGCGACGACTATGCGGATCGCGCCCTGCTGTCCTATGCGGCCGCGAGTTATCACCTTGAGCAGGCAGGCCATACACCGTATCAAGCCGGCGTCGAGAACAACTTCGGTTTCTTCCTCTTCATCCGCGGCAACTACGAAGAAGCCCACGATCACCTCGATTGTGCGCGCAAATTGTTTGTGAGTCTGGAAGATAGCCTTCACATCGCGCAGGTGGACGAGACGCGGGCGCGTGTCTTTCTGGCACAGGGAAGCATTGTGGAGGCGGAGCGGGTGGCGAGCGCCGCCGTCCAGCGTTTGCAAAAAGGCGGGCAACAAGCCCTGCTGGCCGGGGCTTTGACGACGCGCGGGACGGCTCTGGCGCGTCTCGGCAGGCGCAGCGAGGCGCGCGCCGTGTTGCAGAGCGCGTTTGAAGTGGCGGAGCAGGCGGGCGCGCTGGAAGAGGCCGGGACGGCGGAATTGACGATGCTTGAGGAGTTGGGCGAGCACCTCACCATCGCAGACCTGCGCGCGATTTACGAACTGGCAGATTACCTGTTGGCGGGAACGCAGCATCCGATCATTCTGGCGCGGCTGCGGGCGTGTGCGCGGCGTGTGATCGCAGCGGAGCGGACGCACAACATCGAATTCGACACTTCCGGCTTTGCCTACGGGTCGGAGCAGACGGCCGGATTACTCAGGCACGCGCATTTCATCGCGCATTCGCCGGGGGCGGCATTGTTGACGGGCGAGACGGGGACGGGCAAGGAGTTGCTGGCGCGTCTGATTCACGAGTGGAGCGGTCGCCCCGGCCAGTTCGTCGCCGTTAACTGCGCGACGCTCTCAGAGACGCTCATCGAGTCGCAATTGTTCGGTCATGTGCAGGGCAGTTTCACGGGCGCGACCGAGGATTATCCGGGCGCGGCGCGGCTCGCCGTGGGCGGGACGCTCTTTCTGGACGAGATCGCCGGGTTGAGCGCGACGAACCAGGGCAAGCTCCTGCGCTTTATCGAGCACGGCGAGGTTCACATGCTTGGCGCGCGCGCGACGGAGCGCATAGACGTGCGCGTGATCGCGGCGACAAACCGTGACATCGAAGATGAAATTGCCGCAGGGCGTTTCCGCCGCGACTTGTTCTACCGGCTCCAAAATTTTCACCTCGAACTGCCGCCGCTGCGCGCGCGCGTGGAAGACATTCCCGCCATCGCGGAGCACTTCATACGCGAGGCGATGATGCGGCAGGGCAAGCGCGTGCGCTTCACTTCCGAGGCGATTGAGGCGATGTGTCGGCTGCCGCTGCAAGGCAACGCGCGCGAGTTGCGTTCGCTCATCGAGCGGACGACGCTGGCGGCGCATGACGGCAGCACCATCGAGGCCGAGGCCGTGGAGACGGTCGCGCTGCGCCTGTCGGGCAAGGCCGACTTCGCAGACCCTTGGGCAAACTTCTCGCTCAAGGAAGAGGTGCAGCGTTTCGAGGAGCACTTGATCGAGAAGGCGCTGCGCGACGCGCAGGGGAAAGTGTCGAACGCGGCGCGACTGCTCGGCTTCAAACACCACGAATCGCTCAACTGGCGTCTCAAAAACAGAAACAAGAGCCTGCTTGCGGCCAGAACGCCCCCCAAACCTCGCAAGCGCAGCATCATCAAAGACCATCAACCGAAGCGCGGCTGACCGAGCAAGCGACTCACCCCTTATCGTCACACTCTCGGCCAACGAACGCCGCTGCCCCGTCCCTCCTCGCTTTCCTTTCTCGCCGCGCCCGCTATAATTTTCTCGCGCACGGGTCGGTGCGAGAGGGGAGGCGGCGAAAGGTGCTGGCGGTCGTGGCGTGTGAGAAGTGCGGCGCGAAGAATCGCGTGGACGAGGGGGCGGCGCAGAAGAGTTTGCAGGCGGTGTGCGGGCGGTGCGGCGCGAAGTTGACGACGGGCGCACAAACCGGGCGCGCAGGCACGAAGCCCGTCAACGTGACGGACGCCTCTTTCGCGCGCGACGTGCTCGGCGGCGGCGACATTCCCGTGCTGCTCGATTGCTGGGCTGAATGGTGCGGCCCCTGCCGCATGATCGCGCCCCTCCTCGACGAACTCGCCGCCGAGTCGCAGGGACGCTACGTGGTCGCCAAATTAAACGTAGACGAAAACCCGCAGACCTCTGCGCAGTTCGGCGTCCGCAGCATTCCCACCCTGCTCATCTTCAAACACGGTCAACTCGTCGAACGCATTGTCGGCGCACAGCCCAAACAGTCCATCGCCGCGCGGCTCGCGGCGCACATCTGAAGACCGGAAAAGGGAAAAGGTAAGGGGGACAGGAGAAAGCGAAGAGGAAGCCTTGATGAGTGCTTCCCTTTAGCTTCTCTTCCTTTCCCCCTTTTATCTTTCCCCCTTTTACCTTTTCCCTTTCACCTTTTATTTCACCGTTACGACTATCTCCTGCGCGCCGCAGGGCGACTTGAAGCTGACGCTGAAGTTGCCTGTGGTTTTGCTGATCGAGGTGATGGTGAATTTGAGCGAGTTGGTGTCGGTACTGCCTTGGGGTTCACGCAGGATGATGATGTCAGACCAGTTGGCGGTGGCGGCGTTGATACCCGCAAGGTTGCCGCCGCCTTCGAGGCTCACGACGACGCTGGCCGAGCCGCCGCTGTTGCGCAACTCCAACGCGCCCGCGCTCAAGACAAGCGCGCACGCGCCCCGGCCAGCCCTCGTGCGCTTCGCTTCGACGGGCGCGGTTGATTGAGTTGCGACTGGCGTCGGCGTGGGTGAAGGCTCTACGGTCGGGGCGTGCCTGGTCGTCGCCGGTTCGGGTTGAACTAAGGGCGTCGGAGTGGCGACGGGCGCGTCGGGAGTGTTCGTTGGAGACGGGGAAGGTTCAGGCGTCGCGTTCAATTCGGGCGTCGGATTGGCGACAGGCGCGGCGTCAGCAGGTGTGTTGACGGCGGGCGTTTCGGTCGGAGTGGCGTTCACGGCTTCGAGCGTGGCGAGACGCGCCGGGGCGGGGCCGATTTGCGCTTCGAGTCCGGCGGGCGAGCCGTTGACCTTCGTGTAGAGAGATTCGATGACGGCGCGACGCGCGGCGTCGGGCGCGTCGGGGTTGTAGCTTTTGATGTAGGCGGCGAGCGCATCGCGTTCCTGTCGGCTGCTGGCGAGCGCGTTGCCGAGCCGCCACTGCGCCGTGCGCCAGTAGAGACTCCGCTCCGGCAGCACGCTCACGGCGCGGCGGAGCGCGGCTACGGCTTCCGCAGTCTTGCCCTGACCGAGCAAGGCCATGCCGGTCAACTCTTCGATGCGACCGCGCAGTATGTTCGAGATGGCGTTGCGCGGCAGGGTCGGGATGTCGGGCGTGGTGCCTTCCGCGATGGCGCGCGCACGCGCGTCGCGCAACTCGTCGGCGGTGGTTGCCGCGGTCGCCTCCGGCGCATCAATCGCGGCCTCGACGCCCGTGCGCGCCGCTTCCATCAACTCAAGCACAGTCGGCAACGCGACGCCGCGACGCAGCAGACGGCTCGCCGCATAGAGTTGGCGAAAGGCGCGCATCTCGTCCGCGCCCGACGCGAAATCGTTGGCGGCGGCGGCAGCGACGGAGGCGTCCGGCTGGTTGGCCGCGCTTCCCTCGCCCTGTGTCGTCGCCGTAGCGTCCAGCGCGAGGTTCAGCGCGAGCAGGCTTTTGAGCATGCGCGCGTTGGCCTCCGTGTCGGCGGCCTTCGCCTGAAAGATGCTGGCGCGGCGTTCGGGCGCGAGCAGTTCGATAAAGGTCGCGGCGCGCTCCGTGCGTCTCCCGGCGAGTTGGGTTTCGAGTTGGCCGTCTCTGAGGTTGAAACTGCGCGCGAGTTCGTCGAAGGCTTCCTGATAGAGACCGGCGGCGGCGAGGGCGTTGGCAAGTTCGTAATCGAGCGTGGGGAAACGCCCGTACTGGCGCGCGAAGCGCAAGGCGCGTTCGGCGTCGAGCGGCATCTTGTTGGCGATGAGCGCGCGTGCAAGCGCGACCTGCGCCCAGGTGAAGCGAGGTTCGAGCCGCACGGCATGAGTCGCCAATTCCTGTGCGCGCGTCTTTTCGCCCTGCGCCGCATACCAGTAGGCCGCGCCGGTCAGGAGCAACAGGTTGCGCGGCTCGGCCGCGAGCGCGGCTTCGAGTTCGCGTTCCGCCTCTTCGCGTTTGCCCGCGTCGAAGAGCGAGAGCACGACGCCCGTGCGCGCGCCGCGGTCGTTCGCGTCTGCCGCGAGCAACTCACGATAGATGGAGAGGGCTGCTTCGGGTTTGCCCGTCGCGCGTTGCAAGTCCGCGAGGCTGCGGCGCGCGGGCGCGGAGCGCGGATCGAGTTCGACGGCGCGCGCGTATTCGACCACCGCTTCGTCGAGCCGGAGCGCGAGACGGTGCGCCGCGCCGAGGGCTTGGTGCGCCGCAGCCAGATCGGGTGCAAGCGCGATCACGGCCTTCGCCAAGCGCGCGGCCTCATCCCCTTGTTCGACGCTTACGTAAAAGGCCGCGAGCGCGAGCAGGCGTTTGGCGTCCGCGCCGGCCTTCGCTTCGACGGCGCGCGCGAGGTCGAACGCGGCTGCGCTCTGCCCGCGCAGGAAGAGGTTCGCGGGCAACTGCGAGACGACTTCGTAATACAACTTATCGGACATGTCCGCGGGCGCAAGCGCGACCGCCTGTTTGAAGAGTTCGACGCCGGCACTCGCATCCTGCGCCTGCAAACGCTCGTCGCCGAGCGCGGCATGTGCGCTCACGAGTTGCTCGGTCGCGCGCGTCCTCAGCGAAGAACGCGGGTTGGCTTCGAGAAAAGCGCGTAAGCCCGCGATGCGTTCGGCCGACGGCAGTTTGAGCAGCGCTTCGAGTTCCGCCTTCAACGCCTCGTCGCCCCGCGCGGCGCGCGCCTTCGCAGGTGGCTGCGTCGCGCCGCTCGCGCCTTTGCCCGCAGGAGGCTTCTTCTGCGCGACGCTTACGCCCGACGCAGCAGAGAGGCTCACGAACAGAATCACCAGACAAACGTTTGAGAGCGTGTTGCGAATTTTCATAACAGACTTTTAGTTCTCCGTCCGAACAACTTCGATACGCAGTTGCCTTGAAACTTAAATTTTCTCTGTGCCTCCCGGCAAAGTTTTACTTGCTCAGCCCTTCGATAAGCACGCGCCCGACCGCGTTGCTCGGCGCTTGAATGCGTAGAATCGAGGCGAGCGTCGGCGCGATGTCGGCGGGCGTGGCGCTTTGCGCATAACGACCGGGGGCGACGCCCTGCCCCATGATGATGAGCGGGACGTGCGTGTCGTAAGAGTAGGGCGAGCCGTGCGTTGCGGGGATCGGGTTCGCGCCCTCGCTGAAATACTTGAACGGCTCCTGCACCAGGATCACGTCTCCGCTGCGGCGCGGGTGGAAGCCGTGCAGCACGCGCCGCCCGATCACGTCTCCGGCGGAGATGCTGCCCGTCTCAAGTTGCGTGCGCGTGAAGGCGCGGTTGATGCCCGGCACGGTCAGGACTGCTTCCGCCACGACGCGCTCGATCTCTTCGCGGTGGATGCCGTCGCGCTTGAGGGCGACGGTGTTGAAGAAGAGGTTGGCGTTGTAGAGCGTCTCCGAGATGTAGTCGGCGGTCGAATCTCGCTCCTCGCCGCGCCGCCCGAAGCGCGCGCGCACTGCGTTGCGTGCGGCGTTCAAGATGTCCGTGTTGCTGATGCGCCCGCCCGTCAACCCGAGCGCCGAAGCGTGCTCCGGGATGGGCGCGACGCCGTGGTCGGCCGTGAAGACGACGAGCGTGTGCTGCAAGCCGACCTTAGCGTTGACGTAATCGAGCAGCGCCCCGATCTGCGCGTCCGTGCGCAAAGTGATGTCCATGGCCTCCTGGCTGTACGGCCCGAAGCGATGGCCGACGTAATCGTTAGCGGAGAAACTGACGGTGAGCACGTCCGTGTCGGCGTCGCGGCCGAGGTTCTCGTTCTCCATTGCCGCCTGCGTAAACTGCACGAGCAGGTCGTTCGAGAAGGGCGAATAATCGAGCACGCTCCAACATGCACGGCCAGCCGTGGTGGGGGTGTCCGGGAGCTTGTGCGGGAAAGTGTTCGTGTCGGAAGTCGTCCCGATATTTTCCCAAGGGGGCGCGTCCGCCCCGGCGCGGCGCTCATACTCGCCCGTGTCCCTGAGCAGGCGCGTCCATTCCGCCCCGCAAAATTTATCCGCCGGTCGCGCGCCGTTATAGCGCGCCACCCACGCGGGCAGTTCGTTGAAGTAATAGTTGGTCGAGACCATGTTGCCCGTGAGCGAACTGAACCAGTAGGCCGCGTTGGCGTGGCGACCGGCGGGCAAGAGCGCGCCGCGATCTTTCGAGGAGATGCCGATCACTTTCGAGCGCGCGTTCGTGAGCCGGAGTTCGTCGCCGAGCGTAGAGGCGATCAGGCGGCGCGGGCTGGAAGCACGCTCATTCGTGCCGCCGCCGAAGAGTTGCCAGCGCGGCCGGTCGGGCTTGTCTTCCGGGTCGGACGCATTCGACACGATGCGTCCCACCTCACGGTCGTACCAATCGTTGGCGATGATGCCCGTCTCGGAAGGCCATGCGCCGGTCATGATGGTGGCGTGGCCGGGCGCGGTGTAAGTCGGCATGTGATCGAAATTGGCGTTCGTCCACTGCGCGCCGTCGCGCATGAGACGACGCAGGCCGCCCGTCGCCGCGAAGAGATCGCCGAAGCGTTCAAAGTAGTCTGCGCGAAACTGATCCACGACGATGACGAGCACGAGACGCGGTCTGGCCTGCGGCGGCGTCGTCTGGCGCGCTGCTGTCTGCGCGGGCGTCTGCGCGGCCGTGGTCGTGCGCCGTGCGCCGCGCGAAGGTTGCTGTGCGCCCGCGCCTGCGGCGAGCGAGACGAAGACGAGGAGCGTTGAAAGAATCAAACTCAGGCCGGGGCGTGTGGCGGCGGCGCGGGCATGCAGGTATGTCATCAAAGCCTCTTTGCGAATTTGCAGACGAGTCGGGAGTCTCTGGTCTGTGGCGTAAATTAACGACGAGCGTGCGGGCATGATAACATCACGGCGCGAGTCGGACGAAGGCAGGCGACGAACCATACGGAGCGATTTTAACGTTGAGCGAACTTGAGGCGGAATGGGCGCGGCGACTGGCCGAGGCCGAGCAGCGGGCGCACGCGAGCGGGCGCAGCGACGTGGCGGACTACCTCGCCCTGCGCGCCCTGAACGACATGGCGCGCAACACCGGCATCGAATGGCTGCTCGCCACTTTCACTGCGCACGCGGGCGAAGCCAATCGCGCGGGCGCAGGAGGCATCCGGCTCACGAACACGGACGCGCACCGTTTCCGCGTCGGCAATTCAACGATGGTCGGACGCCGCCTGATGCTCGCCCTGGGCGTGCGCGTCCTGACGGTCGAGGCCGGTTGGCCGCGCACGCCGCGCGACGGCATAGTGCGCGGCGGTGGACTCGCCTCGGCGCGCATCACACACTTCGGCAACCCTCCCGCCAACGACGAACTCCTGCTCATGCAGAGAGCGGGCGACGCCCCGCGCTGGATGGTGCTCGATGCGGCGGGCGTGCGCCCCACGCTCGAAGAGGCGCGCATCGGCCAACACGTCGCAAAGTTGCTCGACTGAATTCGACACTCGCCAGTGGCGCAAACGATATGCGTCGCCGCCTGCACGTTTTGGAACAATACAACGCGCCCGCGCCCACTTTCAGTTCCCGCCCATACCTAATTCATCAAGTTTCACCAACTTAGAGGCCATTCGTTCGCGCGAGCGAGCGCTGGCATAGTGCTTGCCATGCTCTCCGGTGTCTCGCCGTCATCTTTTGCGATGAACAGACGAGCGCGGTCGTCGCAAACGAGTCTGCCGCCAACGCCAATCACTCGCCCCGTGAACGGCACCGCGCGCCGACACCGCAAGTTTGAATCTGAAGGAGTTCGCATATGTTTAACCGACGCACCACTATTTTGACCGCCGCCGTAGCCGCCATCCTCTTCACCTTCTGTCTGCCCACCATCGCCTCTGCGCAGTGGGATCGAGACCGCGACTATCGACGCGACCGGCGCAACGACGATTATCGCAACGGCAACTACGATACGCGCTACCTGCGCGATGTGGCCGAGCGCGTGAAAGACAACGCGCGCAATCTTGAGCGCGATGTGGATCGCTTCCTCGACAACAGCCGCGCCAACGGCACGCGCCGCGAGGATCGCATCAACAACGAAGTGAGAGAGTTTCGACAGGCGGCCGACCGCTTCCGCAGTCGCGTCGGCGACAACGGGCGCGACCGCAACCGCGGCCATCAGGAGGCGCAGTACCTCATGCAGGCCGCCAACAACACCGAGCGCATGCTCTCGCGCCTGCGCGTCGATTCGCGCACCTATGCCGACTGGCGCGAGATCAAACAGGACTTGCGCACCATCGCCAACGCCTATGGCATGCGCTACGACGGCAACGACGACGGCTACTATCGTCGTGGCGGCAACGGCGGCTACGACCCGCGCAACCGCGACCGCGACGGGCGCGACGACAACTGGTGGCGTCGCCTGCCGGGCATCATCAACGGCCGCCCGTAAGTTGTGTAGACAATTTAAACGAGCAAGGGGCAGGGTAAAAGTGCAGGCCGGTCTGACTGAGATGTCAGACCGGCCTGCACTTTTACGTCTTCGCTTTTATCTTTTGTCTTACAATACGGCGTATGTCGGAACGCATCAACAACGCGGCGTCGCCGTCGTCGGGAACGCTCTACCTCGTCGCCACGCCCATCGGCAACCTCGAAGACATCACCGCGCGCGCCCTGCGCGTGCTGCGCGAAGTTGACCTCATCGCTTGCGAAGACACGCGCCACACGCGCACGCTCCTCAACCATTTCCACATCGCGGCCAAGACCATCAGCTACCACGATCACAACGAACACGAGCGCACAGCCGAACTCACCGCCCGACTCGCCGCGGGCGCAAACATCGCCCTCGTCTCCGACGCGGGCACGCCCGGCATCAACGACCCCGGCTTCCGCCTCGTGCGCGCGTGCGTCAAGCGCGACATACGGGTCGTGCCCATTCCCGGCGCGACCGCCTTCGTCTCCGCGCTCGTCGCCTCGGGTCTCCCGACAGACGAATTCTACTTCGCCGGTTTTCTCCCCCCACGCCAGCACGCGCGCCGCCTGCGACTCGCCGCACTCAACGCCGTCCCGGCCACGCTCGTCTTCTACGAAGCACCGCACCGCATCGCCGACGCTCTCGCCGACGCACGCGAAATTTTGGGCGAACGCGAGGCGGCGGTCGCGCGCGAACTCACCAAGCTCCACGAAGAGATCGCGCGCGGGCGGCTCACCGAACTCATCGCGCGCTTCTCCGGTCAGGCGGCCGCGCGCGGCGAGATGGTGCTCTTGATAGACCGCCACCGCATCGCAGAGGCGGAGACGCATGGGCAGCAAACAACCGACATCGCCGCGCTCGTCGCTGCCCTCGAAGGCGAGGGACTCGATTCGCGCGCCGCCCTCAAGCGCGCCGCGCGCGAACTCGGTCTCAATCGCGACGAAGCCTATCGCCGCCTCGTCGCCGCACGCGCGCAGGCGAAACAAGAATAAGTTTTTTTCAACCAGTCAAAGCAAACAGGAGAGCCGAACATGCACGAGGACGAACAGGCCGAAACCTTCAATCAGGATCAGCAGGAGATGTTTCAGAATCCCGACACCAGACTCGGCGAGACGCGACCGCGCACGCCCGGCGCGCAGAACGTCCCGTCCGTTCCCGCCGCGGATGGAGATGAGGCATCAGATGACGCCGCCGCCGCTGCTGGCCGTCAACTCGACAACCCCAACCTGATCTGATTGCGTCGTTCAATGTCCGGCGCGGACTCACATAAGAGAAGATGCCGTCAGGCTTCAACGCTGGCCTGTTGCAGCAACCTGTCCAGCCACAAGTTCGCCAGTTTTTCCTGCACGGTGTTGGCGCGCAGGCGGTCGTTGAGGTTTTTGAAGTCAACCTGGTCGAGTAATTGATCCTGATTGAAGCAGGAGAAGACGAACGACTCCGCGCCCGTCTGCGGGTCAACGTGCCGCTGTAAACATTGCGCGCAGACCTCTTTCATCATGCACTGCATCGGGCTGTTGATCGAGCCGACGCCGACGTGCGCGGGGTTGAAGTGTGCGGCGAGCACGCCGTGGCGCGCGGCTTTCACCGCCGCCATCATGCGATCCGAACCGATGGCGATGAGGCGTTGGATTTCGCGTAAGGAGAACATGGGCGCACCGAGTTCGCCTTCGGCGTAAGCCTTCATCGCCTGCACGATGTTGCCGCGGAAGTGTCTGTCCTGTGGGCGGCGCGGCTCTATCTGAGCGCCCGTGTCCGTCGCCCAGATGATCTGATCTGTGGCCGCTTCGATCTCTTCGCGCTTGAAGAGGTCTTCACCTTTTTTGTAGCCCGCGAAATAGATAACGCGACAGTCATTCTCTCTGAGCGCGCGCGCAATCGAGAACAACACGGCGTTGCCGAGTCCGCCGCCCGCGAGCAGCACAGACTCGCCCGCAGGTATCTCCGTCGGCGTCCCCGTAGGCCCCATCACGACCACCTCCTGACCCTCCTTCAGCAGCGCGCACTGCCGCGACGACGCGCCCATCTCAAGCACGATGAGGCTCAACAACCCTTGCTCCTTGTCCACCCACGCGCCCGTCAAGGCCAAGCCCTCCATCGTCAGCTTCGTCCGGCCTACGACCACTGCGTCCGTCTCATAATTTTGCAGACGGTAGAATTGCCCGGGCTGAAACTTACGCGCCTGCATCGGCGCGCGCACGACGACATCTACAATCGTCGGCGTCAGGCGTTCAACCCGCACCACGCGCGCGATCAACTCGTCGTCCAACTTCTCGATGAGACGCTCGAACTGCGCCGCACGATCCATCTCGCGCACACGCGCCGACTCGCGCTCGCTCGCGTCCTCTGCCACAAACGCGAGCTCGATTTCCCTCTCGACCGTGGCGATCTCATCTGCGAAGAGCGCGCACACTTCCTCGTAACCGAACTTCGCCGAAGCCATCGCCTTGACGACGTTTCCGGCATACACCGGATGGTTGTCGCCGTAGTAAGAGACGAGGCGTCCGGCGTTTTCGTAGGAGGTGAAAAAGCCTCGCTCGCCTTTCGCGGCCGGGACGAGCCGGAACTTGCCGCCCTGCGCGGCGTCGCCGCCACCATTGCGCTCGATCTTGTGCGGCGCGAAGAACTCGCCCCACTCGTCTAGTTTGAACGTGCCGGGTTGCTCGCGCTCGTAGATCGTGTTCGGACTTGTCCCCGCCGCCACGCAGACCGTGCGCGCCGGGAGCCTGACGAGTTCGCCCGAAGCCTTCCATTTGCGCGTCTCCGCGTCCTGCCGCATGCGCTCGAAGGCTAGCCCGGCAACTGCGCCATGTTCATCCGCGACGGCTTCGACCGGACTCATGTTTTCGATATAACTGATGCCCTCTTCGAGCGACTTCACGACCTCTTCGTGATTGAGCCGGTAGGCGGGCGAATCCTGCAAACGTTTGCGATAGACAATCGACACGCCGCCCCACTCGCGCACGAGCGGCACGAAGTTCGGCAACTCTCCCGCCGCTTCTGCCCGCTCGCGCTCCCCGCGCACCGCGCGCCCGTGCGCGATAAATTCCTCGTAGACGCCGCGCTCCTCCGCGTCGAACCGCGCGAAGATTTCCTCCTCGCCAAACTCCGCACCGAGTGCCTCGTGCCGTGCGAGAATCTTCTCGACCTGCACGGGGTAGTACGCGAACAACTCGGTCGCCGTGTCAATCGCCGTCAGTCCGCCGCCGATGACGACCGCGGGCAGGCGCACTTGCAGGTTGGCGAGCGCATCCGCTTTGAACGCGCCCGTCAGTTGCAGCGCCATCAGGAAGTCCGACGCCTTGCGTATGCCGCGCATGAGGTTGTTGCGCATCTCGACGATGGTCGGGCGACCCGCGCCCGTCGCGATTGCGATGTGGTCGAAGCCGAGCGCCCAGGCGTCTTCGATGTCGAGCGTGCCGCCGAAGCGCACGCCGCCGTAGAAGCGAAAGCCCGCGCGGCGCGCGAGCGCGAGGTGGATCATGGTCAAAAAATTCTTGTCCCAGCGCACCGTGATGCCGTACTCGGAGACGCCGCCGAAGCCCGCGAGCACGCGGTGCTGGAGCGGCGACTCGATCTCGCCGATGTCGGCCACGGCACGCGGCACGCGGCTTCCGCCGTCGCCCGTGAGCGCAGCGTTTAGTGGTTCGATCTTCAAACCGTCAATGCCGACGACGCCGAAGCCTTCGTTCAGGAGATAATGCGCGAGCGTGTAACCGGCGGGGCCGAGGCCGACGACGAGCACGTTGCGCCCGTTGTACGGAAGCGCGTGCGGGCGTTTGGCGTTGAGCGGATTCCAGCGCGTGAGGAGCGCATAGATTTCAAAGCCGTAGGGCAGCGCCAGCACGTCCGTCAACACGCCCGTCTCGGCCTGCGGGATGTTGACCGGTTCCTGCTTCTGGAAGATGCACGACTTCATACAGTCGTTGCAGATGCGATGCCCCGTGCCCGGACACATCGGGTTATCGATCATCACGATGGCGAGCGCACCTATCGAGTCGCCGTCGCGTTGAAGCACGTGCATCTCGGAAATCTTCTCGTCGAGCGGGCAACCTTCGAGCGCGATGCCGAGCGGGTTGCGCTTCAAAGAGCCGTCGCGTTCGTGCAAGCCCTTCGAGCAGGAATCCTTGTCGCGCTCGTGACAGTAGAGACAGTAGTGAACTTCGTCTAACACCTCTCGCCCGCTGGCACGCGCGTCCGTCAACCCGAAGCCGTCGCGGCGACGCAAATTCTGATCAAGCCCGCGCATACGCTCCGGCAACTCCGCATCGTGACGCTCGATCTGCACGAGATGCTCGTAGTTCAGAGGGTGCGGCACGCGAAAACTGACCCAACCCTCGACGCGCGCCTTCGCCGCCGCTTGCGTGCTGTGCACAGACGCCCACGTCTCGACCAGACGCAGCGCCGAACGCACAAACGCCGCGTCCTCGTCCCGCGCTTCATTTTCGCCAGCGGCGATCTCGAATTCCTTCAGCGCATCCGCGGCCTCCGTCTTCGCCGCACGCGCACGCGCCTCATCGATCTCAACGCGCAAACTTCCGCCGCCGCCGCCACTCCCCTCGCCCGCGACGACGCCCGCCACATCATCTGTCGCTTTCCCCTTCGCCAGACGCTCCTCCCACGCAAGCAGCCGCACACACATGCGCGCGACGGCAAGTTCGACATCGTTGGCTTCGAGCGCGCCGGGGAAGATCGCGCCGAGCAGGCGTTCGAGTGCGTCTTGAAGGGCGTCGGCGTCGAAGGTGAGCGCCTTCTCCGGCGGGATGCGTTTCAACGCGCGACGCGAGATGAAGGTCTTGAACTGGAAGACCGCATCCTGCGCCCTGATGCGCTCGGCGTGCGCCGCGCGTTCGGCCTCGACGCCGAAGAGGCGCGCGACGAAACGCGACAGGTGCGGCGCGGCGGCGATGAGCAATTCCGACTCGGCGCGCGTCCCGCGCAGGCTCACGCCGCGCGTCGCACTGTAAGCGGTCAGGGCATCGTGCAGCGTTCGGTCTTCCCTTTGTAATTCGGCGTAGAAGGCCGCGGTCAGTTGGCTGAGGCGCTGCGGCCGGTAGAGGTCGCCGTAGTTAAAATCACCGAAGCCGAGAGGAAAGTCCGCGCCCGTCCCCGCATCGTCGCCGCCCGCCGCCTCCGGCGCACCCGTCCTGCTGTTGGAGGAAATGTCCTGCATAAGTTCAACTGCAAATAATGCTGTTTCTGAAAAATATCAAAGGAGAGACTTTCAAACCGGCTTAAGAATTTAAAGGCTCGCGTGGCAGGAGCGCCTTACCGACGAATTATAGCACCGCCAGCGCGCCCACCGACAAAGACCTCCGCTTGACTTTAAATCCGGCCGCGCTTGCCAACTGTGCGGAGGCAAACCTATAATCCTCGCGTCCCGAGCGGCGCTATGGTGTAATTGGTTAACACGCTGCCCTCTCAAGGCAGAGAGTACGGGTTCGATCCCCGTTAGCGCTATCGAAAAAGGGAACGGCCACCGTCGCAGGTGGCCGTTCCCTTTTTATGTGCGCAAAGTTGTGCAGTTGCGGCGCGGTTCAGTAAGTGACTTCGCCGTAGTCTGTGAGTTGCTTGACGACTTGCGCTTTGTCGCCGACGACGACAATCGCCATCTGTTCGCTCTTGAGGTACTGGCGCGCGATGCGCTGCACTTCCTGCGGCGTGACGGCGAGGACGTTCTGCACGTAGTTGGTCAGGTAAGTGTCGGGCAGTTTGTGCAGGTCGAGGAAAGCGAGTTGGCCGATGATGCCGCCGCGCGAGGAATTCTGGATGGTGAAAACCCCGGCCAGATAATTCTTGATGCCCTGCAACTCGGCCTCGGGCGGCGGTTCTTTTTGCAGCCGCTCGATCTCGTAGAAAATCTCTTTGAGCGAGGGGCCGGTGACGGCCGTCGTCACGTCTGCAACCTGCACCCAGTAGGCGTCGCGGTAGTGCGTCGAGATCGAACTGTTGGGCGAGTAAGTGTAGCCCTTCTGCTCGCGTATGTTCGAGGTGATGCGCGAAGCGAACGAGCCGCCGAGCAGCGAGTTGGTGACGGTCATCGCGACGTAATCCCTGTGGCTCGGATCGACGACGGGCAGGCCGAGGTAGACGGTGGACTGCGGCGCGCCCGGCCGGTCGATGAGATGTATCTTGCGTGCGGCGGTGGGCTTCGGGATGTTCTCGACGGGGGCTGCGCCGCGCGCCCACGTGCCGAAGGACTGTGTGATTTGGCGGCGCATGGCGGCCGCGTCGAAGCGTCCGGCGACGTAGATGCGTGTGCGCGCCGCGCCGAAGTTGGCCTGATAGAACTTCTGCACGTCGGCGATGGTGTAGCCACGCATCATCTCTTCGGACGGGAAGTAGCGGCCGTAAGGGTGTTCGCCGTAGAGCAGTTTGCTGAAGCGCTCGGCCGCGAGCGAGCCGGGCTGCGAGCGGGAGATGGTGAGGTTGCGGATGCGGTCGTTCTTGAGCCGCTCCAGTTGCGCGGCGGGCAGCGCCGGGCGCTGCACCACGTCGGCGATGAGACTGACCAACTGCGGGCCGTACTCGGAGAGCACGTCTGCGCCGATAGTCGTCTGATCCGTGCCGACGCCGATCCCCAAGCGCCCGCCCATCTGCGCCGCCTGCTCCGCGATGGCCTCGGCGGTGCGCGTGGTCGTGCCTTCCTTCATCAGGTCGCCGGTCAGGTCGGCCAGCCACACCTGTTCGGCCGTCTCGTTGATGTTGCCCGTTAGCACGACCGCGGTGACAGTGACTTTGGGAATCGAGCCGTAAGGGACGAGCGTCACCTGCGTGCCGTTCTTGAGCGTGAAAGTTTCCTTGCGCGGCAGGGTGAAAGGCTTCGGCGTGCCGCCGGCCGGAGGCGTCTGCTTCTGCGCGGCGGCGCGGGGCGCAAAGGCCGAGAGCGTCGCGAAGAGTGCGACGGCGTTGACGAGGGCGAAAAACTTTTTCGAGTTCATGTCAAAATCTCCATTCGGGTTCTACTACTGCTGACGATACGGGCGGCCTTCAACCGGCGGGCTTCGGAACGATCTTGAGCACCGTGCGATTGCCTGTGCGCAGGTATTCGCGCGCCGTGCGCTGGATGACTTGCGGCGTCACTTTGCGAAACTCCGCTTCGAGCGTGTTGATGCGCGCCGGGTTGTCGTCGAAGAGCGCGAAGCTGGCGAGCAGATCGGCGCGACCGAAGCCGTTCAACTGGCCGAGGATGTTGTAGAAGTTGGAGCGCACTTTGGTCAGGGCGCGGTCGAGCGTACGACGGTCAACGGGTTTGTCCTGCACGCCTTTGATCACCGTGTCCACCGCCGCCATGATCTCTTCGCGCTTCGTCCTCTCGTCGTGGAAGAGATAACCGAGCCAGATCATCGGGCCTTGATAG
>DASVPS010000095.1:0-3733 GCA_036389555.1 Pyrinomonadaceae bacterium | reverse complement strand
AACTTCGCGGGAGAGACACAGAGATGAGTAGTCCGCCAGAAGCGGAAAGCCCGCCGCATGAGTTTACGTCCGTGTGGGGGAGTTGCGAGGTTTTGACGCCGCACGTCTTACAGGCAGGAACCTTCGGTGCGACGATGAACGGCGACGTGATCTCGATCCTGTTCGATCAGGCCACGCCGGAGCCGGGTCTGATTGAAAGCCCGCCCGAGTCGCCGCTCGTGATCGCCAGCCCGCCGCGCGAGGTCGCCAGCCCGCCGCTCGCGCCGCACGCGGCGTGGTGTGGCATGTTGCGCATCCCGCTCACGCTTGCGGCCGGGAAGCGCGCCGTGTGGTTCAAGAGCGATTTGCGTGTCTTCGTCGCTAAGGATGTGGGGGCGCGCGTGCTGCTGGTGGCCGATCTGGCGGGGCACAGTTTCGTCAAAGAGTTTCCTTATGAAGTGGAGACCGGCGTCGAGTCTCAAGACAGCGGCGACCACACTTTTGAGATCGTGCATCAGGCGCAAACTTTGCCGGCCGAACAGTACACGTTCAGCATGTTGATACTGGTCGAGCGTCTGGCTGCGGACAAGCTCGCCACCGTGTTCCTCGATAGCCTTGACATAGAGGTCAACCCAGACCTCAAAGCGACGTCGTCGCTCAAACTCGAAGCGACCAGCCCGCCGAGCAGCCCACCCGACAGCCCACCGAGTAGTCCGCCCGACAGTTCGCCCGGTAGTCCGCCTGACAGTTCGCCGGATAGCCCGCCGGGTAATGCGCCGCCCGATAGCCCCCCGGCAGCACATCGGATAGCCCGCCATCACGCAGGCCTGCGATGCGCCGCCTGAACACGGAAGTTAAACGCCGCGCGTGAGTCGTTAGTTAAACTCTGCGCCGTTGCCGCCCCGCCGCTTGCGCCTTCGCCTGGAGTCGAGAGATGACAAATTCAAAGACCGAAAATACTGCCGCCGCATCGCACGGTTATGTGAAACTGGAAGAGGAATGCGAGGAGCAACACATCTATCCGTTGTATCGCGTGTTGGAGGCCGAGTTCGCGCATCAACACGGCGCGCTCCCGCCAGACTACCTTGAGGCGAAAAAGAGAATCGGTCTTGAAGTCGAAGCCAGGATCAAGTCGGAGATCGAGTCGGAGATCGAGTCGGAGATCGAGCGCGAGGCCGACGAGGATCGGAGGGCAACGCACCGGCAGCGCTCCGGGCAGGGCGAGTCCGAAGCGGAACTCCACCGGCGCGCCGTCGGGCAGATCGAGCATTCGTACGCGGAGCGCAGGGCGGGGAAGCAGAAGCGATACGTCGTCCTGTTGAACGAAAGGTTCACGGCGGAACTCTACAAGCACATTCACGATCTCAAAGAGAAACGCACCGCGCTCTGTTTCTCCGGCGGCGGCATTCGCAGCGCGAGTTTCGGACTCGGCATCGTGCAGGGACTGGCGCGCTACGGCCTGCTCGAACGATTCGATTACCTCTCGACCGTCTCCGGCGGCGGCTACCTGGGGAGTTGGTTGTCGGCCTGGATTCACCGCGCGCGCCTCGCGCCCGTCATCACCGCGCTCAAAAACGAGCCGGAGAAGAACAAACTCAATCCCGAACCCGAACCCATCCGCCACCTGCGCAGCTACAGCAACTACCTCAACCCGAAACTCGGCTTCCTCTCCGCCGACACGTGGACGCTCGTCGCCATCGTCGTGCGCAATCTGGTGCTCAACTGGCTGGTGCTCATCCCGTTCATTCTGGCCGCGCTCATCCTGCCGCGCATCGTTGTGGGCGTCGTGCGGATGAGTTCGGGTGCGGGGGCACGCATCTCCTGGGCGTTCTGGCTCGGCACGCTCGGCGGCCTCATCGCAATCGTCTACATGGGCGTGGCTCGCCCGAGCGCGAACCGGCCGCGCAAGCTCCGCGGTCAACGTTTGAACCAGCAGGGCTGGTTTCTCACGCTCTGTCTGCTGCCGCTGTCGGTGTCGGCCATCGCCCTGACGAGTTGGTGGGCGTGGGGTCGCACGTACGGGGGCGTGGGGTTCGGCGAGGAGTGGGGGGAATTTTTGCAGTACGGCGTCGCGCTGCACGTCGTGGGCTTCGTCCTCTACACGCTCATTCTGCTCTTCAGAGATTTCAAGTTCTGGCGGCGACGCTGGGCGCGAAACTGGCCGCGCCTCGCCTGGGAGCCGCTCGCCGTCGTCCTGATCGGCGCTCTCTGGGGCACGCTGGCATGGTGGGCGGCCAACGTGGTCTTCCCCGTGCCCGCCGCCGCGAGCCCCTTGCCCTTCCCCGTTACGGAACTCTACGCCTGCGTCGCCGCGCCGCTCTTCATCTGCCTGTTCCTGTTGTCGCTGATCCTGTTCGTCGGCATCACGAGCCACTTCACTGACGACGACGACCGCGAATGGTGGGCGCGCTTCGGCGCGTGGGCGCTGATCGTCTCTCTCCTGTGGGGCGTGGTCGGCGCGCTCGTTATCTTCGGCCCGGTCGGGTTGATGTATCTGGGTTACAAGACCAAAATGATTCTGGCCGCGCTCGGCGGCGCGTCCGGCGTCCTCACCATCCTCGGCGGTAAGAGCGCCAAGACGCAGTCGCACCCGGAGCACGAAGCGAAGTCGGGCGGACTGGCCGACTACGTGATGGCGCTCGCCGCCCCCATCTTCGCCCTGACGCTGCTCGTCATCTTCTCTTTCGGCACGAGCCTGCTCATCAGGAAACTCGCGCCCGCTTCGTTTAACTGGCACGACCTTGATCCGGGCACAGTTGCTCCGAACATCTATGCCATGAGCAGGCTTTTGAACACCGTCCACTACGCCCCGATCTCGTTGCTGCTCGCGCTCGCGCTCACGCTCCTCGCCGTCAGCCTCATCATGTCAACCTGCGTCAACGTCAACAAGTTTTCGCTCCACTCGATGTATCGCAATCGTTTGATCCGCGCCTACATGGGCGCGTCGCGCCCGCGCTCGGAACGCCGCCCCAACCCGTTCACAGGCTTCGACGCCTACGACAACCTGCCGATGCACGAACTGCGCCATTACCGCGGCGCGCCCCACGAGCCGAAACGCAAACTCCTGCACGTCGTCAACATCTGTCTTAACCTGACGAGCGGACACAACCTCGCCTGGCAACAGCGCAAGGCCGAGACCTTCACCGTCTCGCCGCTCCATTCGGGCAGTTTCCAACTCGGCTATCGCAAAACGGAAGAGTACGGCGGCGGCAGCGCGCCTCCCGGCAACGGCATCAGTCTGGGCACGGCCGTCACCATCTCCGGCGCGGCGGCCAGCCCCAACATGGGCTACCACTCCTCGCCCGCGCTCGCCTTCCTGATGACCTTGTTCAACGCGCGGCTCGGCTGGTGGCTCGGCAACCCCGGCCCCGCCGGAAACGACAAATACTTCCCGTCTCTACATTCCTATAAACGTTCCGGGCCGCGTTTCGCGCTGCGCCCGATTCTCACAGAGGCGCTCGGCCACAGCGACAACACCAGTCCCTATGTCTACCTGTCCGACGGCGGCCACTTCGAGAATCTCGGAATTTACGAGATGGTCTTGCGCCGCGCCCACCTCATCGTCGTCGGCGACGGCTCGCAAGACCCGCAGAGCCGCTTTGAAGACCTCGCCGGCGCGGTGCGCAAAATTCGCATCGACCTCGGCATCCCCATCGACTTCATCGGCGGCATGCCCATCTACGGCAAAGACGACAAGGATCACAAGGGACAGACCAAATACTGCGCCGTCGGCCTCATACGCTACTCGTGCGCC